>NZ_JAUBTS010000077.1:0-27710 GCF_036705105.1 Microcoleus sp. B9-D4 | reverse complement strand
CTATGAATAATGATTATATGATGACTGTTCTCAACTCCTTTTGTCAAGCTTGATTGAGATGCTCTTACCCTGATATTTTTTATTGACCCCAGACCCGTCCTATAAAATTTTATTTTTACAACCTCTGAATAGATTTAAAGCCAAGTAATATAACATAATTTCTCCGCTGTCTGTTAGCTACATCACACACTTTTATAAAACATTAAGATAGGATAGTATAGCGATAAGCTTTTAACGCTACGAGGGTGCTAAGATTATGAATTATTTGCTAAGTTGGCCTTGCGGCTGCTGCGACGATTGGAAAGATAGTTCCGAGAGTGCTGTGGTACTCAGAAACGGGCAGCGCATTTGTCAGTCGTGCTACCAGCGCAAATACAAGAACCAGAAGTTATTCGCCAGACGCAGGCGATCGGACATATCTGTCTCACGGCCGACAGTAACAGAGACGGTCGCTTATTAATAATGCGCGAGCCTTTGAATAAAGCCAAGTATTTCGACAACCTCGCATCAGCGGTGGGAATTAATAATCAACAAAAAAAGAATGAATTTCGTCATCAGTCATCAGTCATCGGTCATTGGTGATCTGTCACTAATTTCATTATTTATCATCAGTCACTTGAAAAGCAGGTAACAGATTTTAACTTAAAAAACTAATGACTGACGACTAATGACTAATGACTAATAACTAAATGATAGTTCCATCAGGAATCGTGGCATTTTTCAGGACTACGATAATGCCGCTGCGGATGTAAAAACCTTGGTTTTCGCGGTTGGCTTCTTCCACTCGGTCTTTATTAATTAATTGAACATTGCGGCCGATGCGGGCATTTTTATCCACAATCGCGCGGCGAATTGTAGTATCTGCACCGATACCGAGGGCGACGCCGCCGCTGTCCAAACTCGAATGCCGTTCGGCGTCGGGTTCGTAGAAGTCAGCACCCAAGACCAGGGTGTCTTGAATCGTACATCCAGCTTCAATGCGCGATCGAACTCCCAACACAGAATGGTCGATCCGGCACTCTTTGAGAATGCAGCCTTCAGCAATAATCGATTCAGTCACGTGAGTATTTAAAAGCTTAGTCGGCGGCAAGAAACGCGGGCGAGTATAAATCGGCGCCTTTTCATCATAGAAACTGAAAGGCGGCTGAGGCTGTTTTGTCAGAGCCAAGTTAGCCTCGTAAAAAGCCTCAATGGTTCCGATATCTTCCCAGTAATCGTCAAACAAATAAGCTTGAACGTTGTGGTCTTTTGCAGAATTCGGAATTATCTCTTTACCAAAATCAGTTTGGTTGGGAGATTCTTTCAGGAGTTTAATCAGAACTTCTCTTTTGAAGACGTAAATCCCCATCGAAGCAATGTAAGGACTTTCCTGAGCCTGCTGCGCTGTCAGTCCCAGTGTAGTAGTATCCACCTGCATTTGTTTGAGCCCATCGCCTTTTGGCTTTTCGCTGAAAGAAACAATGCGGCCGGTGTCGTCGATTTTCATCAAACCAAAATCCGAGGCCCGCTTCTCGTCCATTGGCAAAACCGAGAGGGTTATATCCGCGTTGGTTTCGCGGTGTCTGTGCACAAACTTCTGGTAGTCCATGCGGTACAGGTGATCGCCCGAAAGAATCAAGTATTCATCAACGTCCCACTGTTCTAGCAGCGAGAGATATTGGCGAACTGCGTCGGCTGTCCCTTGAAACCAGTTGGGGTTTTCCTGAGTTTGCTGGGCGGCGAGCACCTCGACAAATCCCTCGGTGAAGCCGGAAAACTGGTAGGTGCGAGAGATGTGACGGTTGAGGGATGCCGAGTTGAATTGGGTGAGGACGTAGATTTTGACTATTTCCGAGTTTATGCAGTTGCTCACAGGAATATCGATGAGGCGATATTTGCCTGCGAGGGGAACTGCGGGTTTGGCTCGCAATTTGGTTAGGGGGTAAAGGCGGGTGCCTACACCGCCACCGAGGATGATGGCTAAAACTTTTTTCAAGGAACTTTCTCCCTAGGGTCGATTAACTCTCCAAGTACAGTGTCGGATGGTGAGGGCTTCTTGACAAGGGGGGGGAGCAAGGAAGTTTTGAGTTTTGAGTTATGAGTTGAGTCGCTTACCCACAAACCAGGTTGTTTAATCCAAATACTTCTTCAAACCCTCAATAAGAGTTAAAAAATCAGGTTTATGAGAGTTGGAGTGTGTCCGGGTCTGGACTTAGGAGTTTTGAGTTGTGAGTTAAAATACCCATCAATACCATATGGATATTTAAAAAATTTTTGAGTTGTGAGTTAAAATACCCTTCCATAAATAAGCGCAGTTTAACAAAAGAATAAGGTTCGGGGTTTTGGCTGTTAATTACAAGTTTTTTGGGTAAATTCCCCGTTTTGGCAATTTCTCGATCGACGCTCATGGCGCTATTGTTCTTTTTCAAGGCCGGTCTATCGCACCGCCACGCCCGCTGACCGAAAGCATCCAGGATACCCGCCACGTGATTCATCCGTCCAGAAATAAAAAACCTGTATCTGATGAAACTTGCCCCGCGAATTTCTCCGTGGGGTCAATGCTTCAATTCTAAAATCTAAAATCTAAAATCTAAAATCGATTGACGCTCTGTAGGGGATCAAAGTGCGATCGGGTTCTGCTTGAATTTGATCCGGTTCTTTTTGCTGGCGTTTGTGTTATCTGAGTTTGCCCGACTCCACAGCACTCAGGAAGCGCCGCCCGTCGGGACGATAAATTTCTAGGTAAAGTCAGTTTTCCATCTTAGATTGACTGCAAATTTGTGTAATATTTTACAATTTGTCGATCAACAAAAAGGGATAAAATGTCTATTCTCTACCAAAAGTTAGATCCCCTAGAAACCTCTGCTACTGTAGCCTAAGCCGTAAAAGCTAGAAAAAGTGTATGCAAATTCAAACGCCGGACTGGGTTAAAAACGCCGTATTCTACCAAATATTCCCCGATCGCTTCGCCAAAAGCAAACAGCCTCGCAAACGTATGCTGCAAAACTTCATGTGGGAAGAATGGCACGCAATCCCCACCCTGCAAGGCTACAAAGGCGGCGACTTGTGGGGCGTGATGGAACAGCTAGACTACTTGCAAGACTTAGGCATTAACGCAATTTACTTCACCCCCATATTTCAGTCGGCCAGCAATCACCGCTACCACACCCACGACTACTATCAAGTCGATCCGATGTTGGGCGGCAATCCAGCTTTTAAAGATCTTCTAGACGCCGCCCACGATCGCAATATCAAAGTTGTCCTCGACGGCGTATTCAACCACGCCAGCCGCGGCTTTTTCTTCTTCCACGACATCCTCGAAAACGGCCCGCATTCTCCTTGGGTAGATTGGTTTAAAATTGAAGGCTGGCCGCTATCGGCCTACGACGGCAATTTTCCTGCTAATTATGCTGGTTGGGACGGGAATCGAGCCCTTCCTGTATTCAATCACGACAATCCAGAAGTGCGAGAATACATCATGGAAATCGCCGAATATTGGATTAAATTCGGCGTCGATGGCTGGCGGCTGGACGTTCCTTTTGAAATTAAAACTCCGGGATTTTGGCAGGAATTTAGAGACCGAGTTAAAGCAGTTAATCCCGAAGCTTACATTGTGGGCGAAGTTTGGGAAGATGCGACAGAATGGCTCGACGGTACTCAATTTGACGGGGTAATGAATTATCTTTTTGCTGCACCGACTATTGCTTTTGCAGCGGGGGACAGGGTAGATTTAACTCAAATTGAAGGCCGTGCTTACCATCCCTATCCGCCGCTTTTTGCTAAAGAGTACGGCGACAAAATTCAGCAGGTTTTGGAACTGTACCCGTGGCCAATACAGCTAACTCAACTTAATTTGTTGGCCAGTCACGATACTGCGAGGTTGTTAACAATTGCAGGAGGCGATAAAGCTAGTGTCGAACTCGCAACTTTGCTGCTGTTAACTTTTCCCGGAGCTCCTAGCATTTACTACGGCGATGAAGTTGGTTTGCCCGGTGCTCTAGACCCCGATTCCCGCCGCGGTTTTCCCTTAGAAGCTCACTGGGAACTGGATGTTTTAGATTATCACAAGCAGTTGATAGCTTTGCGGCAGAAATACGCTGCCCTCCGCACTGGTTCGTATCAAGTTCTGTTTGCTGAGGGAACGGTTTACGTTTTTGCCCGAATTTTGGGGTATGAGGAAATAGTTGTTGCTGTCAATGTCGCGACCGAAGAAGCTAATATTAGCTTTGAGCCAGCTAGTTTGAAATCTCCTCACGATAAATTGCTGTTCGGTAAAGGCGAGTTTGTTTGGAAAGGTGACGGGGAAACTCGCCTTTTAGAATTGATGCTGCCGGCGCGCTCAGGATTGATTTTAGGTTGGGATAATTAGTTCAGCAATTACGCAAGTGTCACGATCCAATCGACTTGTAGGGTGCGTCAGACCGAGTTATGGACGGATGATCGATGGCTTGGGATCTGACCCACCTTACTAATTGTGACACTTGCGTAAGTTCTCTAGTTTAAAATGTAAGGTGCGCCCATAAGCACCCTACTAAATTTAGAGATGCCGCAAGTTTGATTATGCTGCAACCAATGCTGGTATTAGCACCGCATCAATGATATGGATGACGCCATTGTCGGCAAGAATATTGGAAGTGAGAACTTTAGCATCATTCACTTTAATGCCGTCTGAAGTATCAATTCCCACCACAGAACCTTCCACTGTTTCAGTAGAACTCAACTCAAGCAAGTTCTCAGTTAGTACCTCGCCAAACAGAATGTGATAAGTCAGAATTTTCTTGAGCTTGGGTATGTCTTCCAGCCAAGACGTAATAGTGTTCGTAGGAATTTTTGCAAATGCCTCGTCAGTGGGTGCTAAGACGGTGTAGGGGCCCGGACTTTGCAATAACTCTAACAAACCAGCCGCTTCAATAACAGTCACGAGGGTTTTGAAAGAACCGGCATTGGTGGCAGTCTCGACAATATCAGCCATGATGTTTTTCAGGAGTGCAAATAGCAGAAATTGAATCAGAGGCGACAGTCATTTTAGCAATTTACAAATAACAGAAAATGAATCGGAGGGATGATGATTATTTTAACCATTATAAGTTAATTCGGTGGCTGGCTCTGATGGCGAGGCGCGATCGACCTTTTTGGCTTATACTTGGGTCGCCTCCTCTCCCTTGCGGAAAAACTGCTTTAAAATCTCTCCGGGCTCTCTGTCCCAGGTGTCGATATGTTCGTAAATTAAGCCGTCCTTATCCAGTTTATAAGTAGAGTAGCCGTTAAAAAAAATCCGAGCTTTCCAGGGAACCCGCAGTGTCCCGCGAACAGTCCAATTTGCCACAATAGTATCATGGGCTGTCTGACCTACGTCGTGCAGGTCGAAGTAAATCTCGCTAAAGAATAGCTGCCCGTGAAATCGCAGAGTCCAAAAGATAATGCGATAGTTGATTTTTCCTTTAAATTTGTTAACAGGGTCTTGAAAATAAACATCTTTTGTGTAGATGTCGTAGGAGATGTCTTTCTCAAAAAGCGTCGGGAGATCCGCTTTCAGGGTATCTACTGCTTGTTCTACCTGCATTTGATATTCGATCGCGCTCAAACTACCACCTTGTGACAGTATTAATTTATGACTTTAAATGAATAATCTCGATCAGCAGCGGGAGGAGAAAAAAATTGATACTTCATCCAGCTCTAATCTTACCTCTAATTATATTGTCCGCCTCGGCCTTTCTGCTGACCCGGACTTGCGAAATCGAAACCTTGGCACAGATTTGACAGAACACCCCCACTCCTCTGACATTCTCGCAGAAATCAACAGCGGCAAGCTGTTGATGGTAGATAGCCGTCGCCGGAACGGCCTAATTTTGATTAAACGTTTCCACGCGGAGTTTGCCGGGCCTGGGGCTGCCGTTGGGGGCGCTTTTGATGTTGACTCTCAGCAGGCGATTCCCGTGGGCGATTTTTGTTTGGTTTGCCCTCAATCTCCCGAAGAAATACAGAAAGCTTTGGGAATTCGGCGACAGTGGGTGCGGTTAATGGAACAGTTAACGGCAAAGCCGGCAGCTTTGGAACGCGCACAAATGGTTTTAACTCAGTTTGAACAATATTTGGATTCGGAAACGGTGGCACAAATTCCCGATGAAGCTTTCGCACTTTTAGTAGGCGTATTTCCCCCAACCATTCGCGCGGCACGGCAGATGGATAATTAAAAATGTTATTACATCATTTTAGCCGTAGGTTGGGTTGAGGAACGAAACCCAACGCAACCGATGTTGATGTTGGGTTTCCGCTATCGTTCCCACCCAACCTACGCAAGATTTGTTGCAAAATTAATATTCATCATTCCTGACCAACTTCATTGTCCCATTCAATCAGAACATTCGCGCCCCAATCCCTTGAATAAGAACCATCCTGCACATAGCGATGAAAACTGGAATATTCCCAATCCCGTGGTGCGGCAACTAATCCATGCTTGACCGGATTATAATGAATGTAATCCACATGATTTGCCAAATCCACTTCATCTCTAATTTGATGCTCCCAAAACCGCCTCTGCCAGATAGCTTGCTCACCTTTTTTCAAACGAGATACTGAACGAGTTTGTTTATATTGCTCAGGACAATTACGACTGAAATAATTCTTGAGCAATCGCCAGCGAGTTGAAAAATTAGCATCTTGATCTGGCAGCGTCCAAATACAATGGAGAGGATCTGGTAAAACAACAATAGCATCAATTGTAAAGGGAAATCCACCTATAACATTGCGGAATGCAGCGCGAAGCAGCTCTACCATTTCGGGGTCAGAAAATAAGCGTTGGCGCTGATACGTAACAATAGTAAAAAAATAGGTAACTCCGGGAGTTTTTAGACGACGATACTGCATGTGCTAAGCACTGATTTTTATAGTGTAGGTTGGGTTGAGGCACGAAACCCAACATTCTGTATAAGCCGTGGAGTTGAGGAACGAAACCCAATATTATTAATCAATTGGGTGTTGGGCGGAGCGAAGCGTTGGGTTCGCTATCGCTTAACCCAACCTACAGAATACCTGCTACAAGCTCCACTCGGCATTCTGCAAAACGACTCGATAGCCATCTGGATCTTCAAAGGTCACTCCATCTTTGTCCCAGTAGGGATTGTAGGAGTTTACAGGCTCAAATCCCATTGCTTTCATTCGCTCAACAGCCTGCTGCCATTCTTGTTGGTTAGGAAGGTAAAAGACGATAAGATTGTCTTGAGTTGGAGCGCCACCTACAATATGTCCCCGTTGATGGATAAATTCAAAGTGGTGGCTTTCTCCTGGCATCCCAACCATTACTCCGTCAAAACCTTCATGGTTTTCAAAACTATCGAGGATTTGCAGCCCTAAACCCTCTGTGTAAAAATGAACAACTCGATCGAGGTAATCCGTTGGACGAGCAACCCGTAAAACTTTTCCTTGAAGCATATATATCTTCTCCAAAGTTATTTTTGTGTTAAGCAGAAACTGGATACCGAATATTATGGGTTGTCAAAAATTTCTCCAATTCGATCGACTGTTCGCTGATTTTCCTCCGGGCTACCCACAGTAATTCGCAAACCTCCTCCAGTATGCCTAATTAAAGTACCTCCCTCTTTTAGCTGCTGCATGATTTGTTTGTGTTCCTGTTCTGCCGCTTCGCCCTCACCGGCTTTTACCCGCAGGTAAACGAAGTTAGCCGCACTCGGCCAAACTTGCAATTTTTGATGCTGAGTTAGCGCTGCAATTAATTTGGATCTTTCGGATAGAGTTTCGGGAATGGTTGCTAGCAATAACTGCCGCTGCGCTAGGGCTAACTCGGCAGCTGTTTGCGAGAAACTGGGAAGGTTATAGGGGAGACGGATTTTTTCTAAGGTGGCTGTGAGTTCGGGATGGGCGATCGCATATCCGACTCTCATTGATGCTAGCCGAAATGCTTTGGAAAATGTGCGTAAAATTATCCAATTCGGGTGCTGGTGCAATTGGTCTGCTAAAGTATTTTGACTGAATTCAAAATAGGCTTCGTCAATTACTACTAATATCTCTTCGGGTAAGTTTGACAACCATTCTATTTCATCTGCTGTCAAAGCATTGGCTGTGGGAGAATTGGGATGAACGACAAAGACGGCGCGCACGGGGGGATTTTGATTTTGGGCGTTAGCGCAGCCCGCCCCTACGGGGGCTACGCCAACGGAGAGGATCGCCCTTTTAGCAGCCTCGATATCGATTTCAAAAGTCTCCTCTTTCCGCTGAACACTCACAACGGGAATGCCGAGGGTTTGGGCGATTATTCCATACATCGAAAAGGTGGGATTCGCTACCAAAATAGAGCCTTGCCCGCCTAAGCAAGTAGCTATTAAGATCGATCTAATTAGTTCGTCGGAACCGTTGCCCACAGAAATATTGTCGGCTGTAATGGCGGTTTTGGGCAGTGTAACCCCCCCTAGCCCCCCCTTGTTAAGGGGGGGGACATTTAGGGATTCATTGACGTATTGGGCGATCGCCTCTTTGAGCGCTGCGTGGCCTCCGTCGGGATAGCGATTTGTCTCAATTAACTGCTGGTAAGTCCAAGCTAGCTTTTTTTTTAATTCTTCTGGCAAGTCGTAGGGGCATTCGTTGGTATCGAGGCGATCGATCGCACTTTCCGAGTGCGCTGGTTCTCCTGATGTGCCGCCCGGATGGGGAGTGTATGCAGTAAGTTCGGCTAAATCTTTTCGGATAAAGGGAAGCATGGTATAATTTACGACTTTTTATTTTAGATAATTTGCTTAGAAGCATCTGAACTTAGCATAGAGCTTGTTCTCTCTCGAAAGCAAGAGGAGAGGGGGATTTAGTTTCTGTCGATCGATTGATGCGTCGGCTGCGGCAAATTGATTATTCTTAGAAAGTAACTGCTAATATGTGGAAACCAAGTATGAAAGTCAAGCCTTCCGATCTATCTAAAAATGCCGCCGCTACCCTCATAGCTTTGAGTTTGGCTGTTCTCCCTTCAGCTATGCCTGCCTCAGCTCAAACGGAGTCTGCCCCGGCACAGAACAATACTGATTCTAATGGAGTTGTTCTAGACAGAACTCCCTTTCAAGAAAGCAAGGAAGACAACAATCATTGGGGTGCTTTGGGTTTGTTGGGCATCCTCGGTTTGGCGAATCTGTTTCGCAAGGATGAACCCAAACGCTACCGCGATCCGATGGGCGAATAATTTTTTAAACGGCGATCGCACAACCCAAAAACCAAATCAACAGACGTGGATTCAGAAACCGGGTTTTTAACTGAAAGAGTGGATTATTGCCTTTAATCCAACCAAAAATCCGGTTTCTTTAATATTGATGGGCATTTTTGCCACAAAGTTTATTCAATCGCGCCACAAAGCAATCCCGCCCAATAAACCGCTCACATTTGGTACTATTTTAACCTGTGGCGGTAACTCAAAAACTATCTTTTTAGTATTGCCGCCGCCGATGTAAATGCGATCGCAGTTAAAGAGATTTTGCAGAGAGGTGAGCGCTTTTTCCAGACGGCGATTCCATCTTTTGGAACCCACTGCATCTAATGCCGAGCGTCCTAATTGCTGTTCGTAAGTTTCCCCTTTGCGAAACGGGTGATGTCCTAATTCTAGATTTGGCACCAAGATACCATCGACAAATAAGGCAGAACCGAAACCGGTGCCAAGGGTAATTACTAATTCTACCCCCGTCCCAGCAATTGCTCCCAATCCTTGAATATCGGCATCGTTAGCCACTCGCACAGGTTTTCCCAAGCGATCTTTGAGAGTAGTTTCTAAGTCAAAATCTATCCAAGACGGATCTAAATTCACTGCGGTTTTGATGACGCCTAAACGCACAACACCGGGAAAACCGACGGATACTCGGTCAAATTCCCCTTGTCCACTAGCTAAAGAGGCGATCGCCTCTAGTACGGGTTCCGGTTTCGGTGGTTGAGGCGTTTCTAAACGGCTGCGTTCCGTTTGGGGATCGCCTTCATTGTCCAAAACCATAACTTTGATGCCACTTCCGCCAATGTCAACGGCTAAGGTGCGAGTCGATCGATCTTGTTCAGTCATTTGAGTTTTAAGACTTGCAAGTTGGTCAAATTTTAATTTTTGAATTGGCAAAACTTTTGAATCGCTTCCCACATTTCCTCTAGGACATTTCCCAAAGAATGATCGTCTTCTAATTCGATTAATTGCACCCAGGGACGGTTAGCGGCAAAATTCCTGCTAGCTTGAATCGGTATTATTGTATCATGCTTGCCGTGAAGAATTAATGTAGGCACTGAACGCATTAATTTTTCTTCACGGTATTGAGCCATATCTGCCAAAAACTGATAATTCAGCGGCCGATAACCTTGTTCGCCGTAGTGGTAAACGGGCAAATATTTCTCAGACTGCCACTTTTCTAACTGTTGCTGTCCCAACAGCGGCATCCAGTGGGAGATAAAGTCAAAAGCCGGTGCTAACAAAACTATTTGCTTTACTGACAATTGTCGCTGGGCCAACCAAGCCGCTGTCAGTCCCCCAAAACTAGACCCAATTATGGTGACTCCCCCTATACTTTTTACATTTTCTGTGGGATATTGGGAGGATTCGGTGGGCCAAAATTCTGTTTTTATTTGGTTTAATTGGCGGGTGAGAGTGAGCCCCGAAAAATCGTTTTGATTGAGATCGGGAGTTTTTAGGTCAATTCCTAGGTAAGAAAAGCGATTTCGGAAATATTTAGCCTTAGCTGAATTGGGACTTGAAGCAAAGCCGTGTAAATAAATGTAACTCGAATCGTGCTGTAGATTCATCAAAAAAAAATTATGAGACATCCCAACTAATTATTTTAACTTAAGATGACTTATTAATTTAAAAAAACAGACACTAACTCAATAAAATATATACTGATATTCGGAATATATTAAGGACTCCCAGGGATTTAAATTCTGTGCTTTTAGAGGGTTACTAACAAAATCAAGCACTCGCCTGGACTTGAAATTGCTGAGCTTTTAGACTGCTTTCCCGAAGAAATCCAGCACTGGGATATATTACAGAAAATCTGCGTTTATCGCTGCCTGCATTTATTGGTTTATACCTGGTTAGGAATGAGAATTAAATAACTTACAATGCGTGATGGTTCTTGTGGGATGGGCTCTTATAGCCCGTCCAGAAAGGGCGGGCTATAAGCCCAACCCCTACTCCCCACTTTCAAGAGTGTAAATTATTTAATTCGCGATCCTTACAATGAATCACAGAGTGCGTACTGAACACCCTGCGATTCACTCAAAACTACTCGTCAATTACTGCGGTTTTTGACCGTTTTGCATCCGGTTTTTAACAGTTTGTCGGCGCTGCTGCATCAGTTGAGCTAATTGGCTACGTTGTTCGGCAGTGAGCACTTCTCGCATTGCGAGTGTAATTTCAAATTGCACCTCTTCCAACTGCTGCCTCAATCCGATTATTTGACGGTGTTTGTCGCGTATTTGGCTGGCATTTTCCGTGCCGGACATCATCGTTTCCAATTCTTGTCTCGCTTGGCGGACTGCTTGCATTCGCTGGGAAACTTGGTCTTTGTAGCGATCGCGAACTGCCTGCATTTGCTGCTTTTGGTCTGCGCTTAAATTAAGTTTCTCGAACATCCCACCTTCCTTGCCACGTCGTGGATTGGGACGCTGGTTTTGGGCAATTGTTTCCGGTTCTAGGGGATTAGGAACTGCTATTGCTGCGGCTGTACTACCGAGAGTCAGCATTAAAACGGCTAGGGCAGAAATGCGACGAATTGACATGAAAATTACCTCCTTGATATTACTTATTTGTGGGCGATTGACTGTCAGCACCAGGGCTGAAAGTTAACCAGTCTGTTTGCGAGCGATCGGTCATACTTTCTTGGGGAGAATCATGGAGAACACCCTCCCAGTTAGTAACTAAAAATGCTTCTAACTTAGCTGTTTCCTCATCGGGCAATTGTGCAGTCTGAAACGGACGGTAGCCAGACCAAAAAACTATCAGGCTAGCAGCAATCGCAGACGACACAGCCCACTTAGAAACAGAGGATATTTTTAACCTTTCATCAGACTTAGCTGAGGCACTTAATCGCGTTTTTTTGCGGATGGTTTCAGGGAAAACACTCGCCCGATCGCTTTCGATTGCTGCTAGAATTTTTTGCTCTAAATCTGGTACAGCTTCAGGAATATTGGGGCGATGTTGCTTCAAGAAATTAACTAAATCTTGGTCGCTGCTTGGGTTATTCATAGCTCGCTGACACCTTCTTTTTGCAAAAATTGCCGCACAGCATTTCGGGCATAAAACACGCGAGATTTGACGGTTCCCGCAGGCAGTCCCAAAATTTGGGCTACTTCTTTTTGCGGGATGTCTTCTAGGTCGTGCAGCACCAGAACGCTGCGGTGTTCAAAGCTCAATTGCTCCAGTCCCCGTTGCACTAAATCTTGATAGTGCAACTGCATCAAGTCCGATGTGTTATCTTTCAGAATAACCCGATCCATTGTTTCTTGATTTTTGAGTTGGGAGTCAAAAGAATGCTGTTTAGCAAATGCTTGTCTTTGGTCGGAAGCCACATTCCAAGTGATTCGATAAAGCCAAGTAGAAAAGTTTTCCTGGTGTTTGAGTTTGGGCAATCCTTTCCAGACTCGCAGGAATACTTCTTGTGCTAAATCGTCAAGAAGTGAGGGGCCGCAGAGTTGGTAAAGGGTTGACCTGACTTTGTGTTGGTAGCGTTTGTAAAGGTAGCGAAAGCAAGTGCGATCGCCCTTTAAACATTGAGCAACTAAGTCCGAGTCGGAACAGTCATCGGTTAAAACATTGGCTGACACAGCTAACACCTGTGAAGTCTCCCCCACCAGTTCGTTATCTGAAGTGTTTAGACAGGGCGATCGCGAAAAAGGTTCAAATCATTTAAAATTTTATTTGGAGCATGAATCCGCTTGGGGTGGAAAACTGCACCAATGTCAGCAACAGGCAAGATGCCTGTTCCACAAAAATTAAATAAATTTTCTTGTGGGGAGTAGGGGTTGGGCTTCTAGCCCGCCCATAACAGGCTTTCGGGCCTGTTCCACAAAAATTTAATTTTCTTGTGGGCCGTATGGTTGGCTATGGCGACAAGTCCAAAATATCTGTTCTAACTATTTACAGCATTTTTCCAATAAGTATAAGTTTTTAAACCAATACTTTCTTTGTCTTCATTATAGAGCTCATCTAAACATTTGAAAAGAGCTAAAGCGTAATTTTTCAATCCCAACTCTGTCAAACTTGTGAGAATCCTAGTCAGCCGCAGGTAGTTGTGATTAAATTGTTCAATCCACTCTCTTTTTCTTGACAAATATTCCTCTGATTTCGCAATTACAATTTCTGCGTTTTCCCCTTCGCGGCATTCAAACCCGTAAAATGCCAGCATGACCTTGAACGAATGGAGTAAGCGATTTTTCAACTCTTCACTTGTTCTAAAAGCTTGAATCACCTCATCATTTAAAGTAGGAGCACTGGAATTAAAACGACTCTTTTCTCTCAGCGGAAACAGCCATTGAATGTAATTGTGCACGGATTCCAGCTTCTGGTAATCCCACGACCAAATATCCTCTATCGCCCGACCTTGTGAATCAGGCTGCTGACCGAGATAGAATGCTAAAATTTTGTTTTGTTTGGTTGAATCACTCATTAATAAGTTGTTTTGTATCTAAATTGTATTTTGGGCGGGCGGGACGCCCAACCCCTACACCCCACAACCAGAAAATTTAATTTTTGTGTGGAACAGGCATCCTGCCTGTTTTTCAAAATAGTTTTCTTGAGTCGGTTTGAACCGACTTTAGCTATTAGCCAGGGACTTAAGTCCCTGGCGGCTTCGCCCGCTTTACCGCAAAGTAACAAACTCTTCAGCAGTCGATGGGTGAATGCCAATAGTCGCGTCGAAGTCTTTCTTCGTAGCTCCCATATTAACAGCGATCGCCATTCCTTGAATAATTTCGCCCGCGTCTTTCCCAACCATGTGCACGCCCAAAACTCTGTCAGTATTAGTTTCAACGATTAACTTGACAAAAGTTTTCTCGTCTGCACCTGTCAAAGCATGAAACATCGGTCGAAACTTGGCTGTGTAGCACTTAATTGAGTCGGGAAACTTCGCTCTAGCCTGCACTTCGTTTAAGCCGACTGTAGCCGCTTCCGGCTGGGAAAATACCGCTGACGGGACATTTTCGTGAGTGATTGCTCTCGGATTGTTGCCAAATTCAGTATCTGCAAAAGCGCGTCCTTCGGCGATCGCAATTGGCGTTAAATTGATGCGGTTGGTGCAATCTCCCACTGCAAAAATGTGCGGCTGACTGGTGCGGCTGTCTTTGGTAACTGCGATCGCACCTTGATCTGTTTCTACTCCCGCATTTTCTAAACCCAATTTTTCTAAATTAGGCTGACGCCCGGTAGCGCACAACAGCGCGTCTACTATTAGCGTTCCTTCGGATGTTCCCGACAGAGTTAATTTTAAGCCTTCTGGGGTTTGCTCAATGTGGTTGATCGAGCTTTCTGTCAAAATGTTTATTCCGTGCTTAATCATTCCTTCTTGCACGTTGGTGCGAATTTCTGTGTCAAATTCGTTCAAAATTAAGTCACGGCGGATGATTTGAGTTACTTGGCTTCCCAACCCGTTCATAATGCAAGCAAATTCGACGCCGATGTAACCGCCGCCCCAAATGGCTAAGCGTTTTGGCTGCTCTTTTAGCAAGAAGATTTCACGGGAAGTAATCGCGTGTTCGATGCCGACAATTGGGACTCTTTGCGCTTCTCCGCCGACGGCAATTAAGATTTTGGCGGCGGTGATTTTTCTGTCACCAACTTCGACGGTATGGGGGTCAATAAATTTGGCGTATCCTGAGATTAATTCGACTCCGGCTTTTTCAAGAAAGCTGATGTGCAGTTTGCTCAGTCGCCGCACTTCTGTGTCTACCGTGGTGACAAGTTTTTCCCAGTCGAAACTGCTTTCTACTGGACTCCAACCGTAACCCACCGCATCTTCGTAAAGGTGCGAAAATGTTGAGGCATACACCATGAGTTTTTTGGGGACACAGCCGCGAATTACGCAGGTTCCGCCTACTAAGTCATTTTCGGCGATCGCCACTTTTGCGCCGTAGGATGCTGCTCGCTTGGAACTCGCCAATCCGCCGGAACCCGCACCTATCACAAACAAGTCGTAATCGTATGTCATAATTGTGTTTACCAATAATCTCCAACTTACCAAGTTTACGCTTAACTTTTCTTAATCATAGCTCAAAAATTTTGACTTTGAGCACTTTTGAACGCTACATACAGAGCTAATTGAGGGGTAAAAAAACGGGGGACTAGCCGATATTTGGCTATCCTACAGCCCCGCAATGCCATGTGTGATGAAAAGTTTAGCCGTATAAAAGCAGGTAGCGTCACTCAACCCTACCTGCTTACTGCTATTGTCAGCTTCGTTAACTCTGCCCCTAGTTTGACTCGGTAGATTGAGCTGGCTCTGTATTCTGCTCCTTTGACGCTGTATCATCTGGTTTTTGGATTTGCTTGAGATGAATCTCATTCACCTGATTGATAAAGTTTTCTATTGCCATTTTTGTCATTTGTTGATGTTGGGCTGCGTCGGCTACATCATAGCAACGATAAGCTGGAGTCACTCCTAATACAAATTTCTCCTGTTCTGCTTCTAACAATTCCACAGTCGTGTTCGCAGAAATCCAATTTTCCTGAAAAGGAAATGAGGTAACTATACTGGCGACTATGGAGGCGATAGCGGGACAAATTACGGGCAGCCACTTGAGCAACAATTGACCTGGTTCCAATTTGTCTACCAATACTAAAATTGGTGTGACTCCCGATAAAACAACGGTTGCCAACTGGAAAGTATAGTAAATATTTCTCGAAGTCTCTCTAGTCTTTTTATAGTCGTCAATCAACTCCTGGCAATATCGTAAAGCCTTTTCTCTCACCGGCGTGATCGGATTACTATCCGAAACATTATTCGGGTTTAATAGATAATTATAGAGTTCAGCTTTTCTTCGGATATCTAACTGATTAGCATTATTCCTATAGTTTTGAGCCAATTGCCTATTGGTCAGGAAGAGAAAAATAAAACTAGAGAGAAAAACAGCTCCCCAAATAACGATAAGTTGATTGTCTGAAAAAACTCTGGTAAGGAGGCATGCACCCACAAAAGCGGCTATGGATAAATACTCAACAATTTTCAGGAAAGATAACATTTGTGGACTCGATGAGACTGTATTGGAAATCTCGGTCTGGTTTGTATCCGCAGAAGTAGTCATTGGTTTGTAGTCTGTTTGGCGATCGGATACAAGTTTAGCCTATTAGAGTGTCTATTCCACCCAAGCCCTGTCAACCGGGTGAAGAAGGCCGTGAAACCTTTGAAAAGTTGTTGATGCCGATCGTTAAAGATTCCTTGTTTAATAGTAGATGACCAATAAACTGGGTTTATTGCCGATCGCCAACGGGTACGATGAAGTAAAGCAGGGCGATCGTACCTTGACAGGGGTTGGCATAAGCACCCTAGAGAGAGAGTCAATCGATTTTCGATTTTCGATTTTCGATTTTCGATTTTAGCATTGACCCCACGGATAAATTCGGGGGATCCTTTATCGGATACAGGTTTTTTATTTCTGGACGCATGAATCCGGGGACTTGTATCCTGGATGCTTTCGGTCAGTGCATAAATAGTATAGATTTTTTGGCTCTGCTGAATTGATGTATGATTTTGCCTGTAGGGATAATTCTAAGTCCTTACACCGTCAGCGGTGGGGCAATCACGGGGGGATTTCCCCTACAAATTTTATACCCCATTCAGCAACGCCGATTTTTGTTTCCACTCCGACTTTACCTCCCAGTCGGTGTCAAAGTATTCACTTTGATTTGAATATAGATTTTCTGTTCATTAGCATCGAAACAGCCGTCACCCCGATCGCGAAAACTGATGGGAAGTGTTAGCTTAGTAGTTAGTTGTGTCGATCGCACAGAAAAAAAATGCCTGAACTACAAACCGATACATACCAAGACCTCGACCCGCAAGTCCTCTCAAAGCCCGTTGTTGTCGGTCTCGAAGAGGTAACAAAAGTTTACGGGATTGGCGACCTGGAAGTTCGCGCCTTAAACGGCGTCAGCTTGACCGTAAGACAAGGAGAATATTGCTCGATTATGGGCGCATCGGGTTCCGGCAAATCTACAGCTATGAATATTATCGGCTGTCTCGATCGACCTACGAGCGGCAGTTACTACTTAGACGGCGTAGATGTCGCCCAAATGCCCGAAGAAGAATTAGCCGGAATTCGCAATCTAAAATTAGGGTTTGTATTCCAACAATTTCACCTGTTGCCTCAATTGACAGCATTAGAAAATGTCATGTTACCGATGGTTTATGCCGGCATTCCCGCAGCAGAAAGACGCGAACGGGGAGTAGATGCTTTAACGAAAGTCGGCCTGGAAAGTCGGCTGCAAAACAGACCGAATCAACTATCAGGAGGACAGCAGCAGCGCGTAGCCATCGCCAGGGCTATTGTCAACCGTCCCGTGTTGTTGCTGGCTGATGAACCTACAGGTGCATTGGATACAAAAACTACTCAAGAAGTAATGGATATTTTTACCGAATTCAACGAAAGCGGCATGACTGTTGTTATGGTAACGCACGAACCGGAAGTAGCGCGCCAAACTCGCCGCGTTGTCTGGTTCCGCGACGGCCAAGTTATTCACAATAATCTCAACCCGGAAGAACTTTCACACGCTGTATTTTAGTATAAAAGTCCGCGAAAAGCGAAAAGAAAATTGAGCGATTGAAATCGCTTCTAGACAAACGAAGTCCGCCTACGCGGACTGAAGAATCAAGAGGGTATGAGTCTTATGCAAGAGGACTTTAGCTATTAGACAGGGGTTTTCAACCCCTGGCGGACTAATAGACAAAACGCCTGATATGTGATTAATGAAAAGCACTCGGAAAAGCTTCCCAAACTCGATCGACAAAATCTCTAAGTTGCCGAGATGCGATCGCACCATCCTTTTTCTCAGCATCCAGAGAGTGCAACTCAGTCAACAGTGAAATTACCTCAGTATCTAAAGCCGCGCGAAACAAGCTCAGCGGCCAAAGCAAATCAGCACCATCTCGCAAATCGGATAAAGTGTATTCTGCCGATAAATCCTTCCCCGACGCCGATACAACTAACATCAAAGGGCGCACCCAACAAATTTGACGTGCCTCAACCACTTGGATCACCTCTGAATGCAGGCACGCATCTCCACATTCTAAACTGACAATTTGACCAGGCTTAAAGTTCAAAGCACAACCCATTAATGCTCACACTTAATACAGACAAGACAAAGCAGCGAAATAAGTGCTGTATCTCTCTACAGCATCCGAAAACATTATATCATAATTTCTTTTTCTTTCTTCCTTCTTCCTTCTTCCTTCTTCCTTCTTCCTTCTTCCTTCTTCCTTCTCAACTTTCATCAAGCTTTTTAAGAGCCATTTCGAGATCTGCTGTCAACAATCGTGCTTCTTTTTTACCACCGCCACCATTGGCATAATCCGCCACGGAAATCGGAGAACCGATCGCAATTTTTACGTGAGAACCCCATTGAGGAATGCGCGGGCGATAGCGGATACTCATCGGTACAATTTTCACCCCCAAACCCGGTTTGCTCAACTCTGCTTGCATTGCCAAACGCGCCAATCCCGGCTTAATCGGGTGAACTTCGCCATCCTGAAAAATACCGCCTTCGGGAAAAATCACCAACATTTCCTTGTCGAGGAGTAGTTCCACCCCATAACGGAGACTGCCAATTGCTGGATGCTTGAGATCCACAGCAAACCCCCCCAAATGTCTGATGAACCAACCTTGCAGTCCTTTGACCTCATCAGCAGTTACCATAAACCGCAAATCGCGTCCAGTCACCTTCTGTCCCGTTGAATAGGGCATCATCAGGGCATCCCACCGGGAGCGGTGCGTAGGGGCTAAGATGACAGGCCCGTCTTTCGGCAAGTGCTCCTGTCCGGTTATCTCAATCTTGCCAAAATGAAACGGTAGGACAACATAGTGACCTAGCGGATAGAGCAAGGAGGTTAACCAAGGAGAAACGCGAGAGGTATTAGATGCTACCTTGGCAGGCATTGGCTTCACTAGAGATGATTTACTGGACTCAACGGCGATCGTGGCGGTGTGGGGCATAGCAATTAAGCTGCTTTATCGAGATCTAAAGTTTAAAGTAAGGTGTTGGCCAAATCTTTAGTTTTTAGATGGGGACACTTTTGCTATTGGCCTTGTGCCGATCGAGCGATCGCGCCCGCAAGAGATAATCTCTAACAGGTAAAACCTCAGCCAACCGGACAGCACTAATGCAGAGCAGTCGGCTGCCTCGAAAGCTTGAGCTGGCAATTACGGATCTATTATTTCAGTTAAAGGATCAATTTCGATTAAACATCGCCCCGAAGAAAGTAAAAAATTTTACCTGTTAATTTTTCCGGCGCGCTTCAAACCAAGAAAGCAACTGATCGCGGCAAACAGACTCCATAATACCGCCGAGCACCTCTAAGCGGTGACACGAATGCGCGCTATCGGGAATATTAGCAGCAGTCCGAATTGTGCCTGTTTTCGGGTCATCTGCTCCGTATACCAGCAGACCAATCCGAGCTTGGACGATCGCACCAGCGCACATCGGGCAAGGCTCCAGCGTTACGTAGAGCGTACATTGGTTAAGATGCCAGTCTTGCAAAACTTTGCCGGCCGCCCGCAAAGCCAAGATTTCAGCGTGAGCAGTCGGATCGCAATCTCGCTCTCGCCGATTTTGCGCTTCGGCAATCAATTTGCCAGTACCGTCAACAATGGCAGCACCCACGGGTACTTCACCAGCATCACCGGCTGCTTGTGCCAGTTCCACAGCCCTAGCCATCCAGCGTTTGTGAATAAAATAAGTAGTCTCACTAATAGACAACGGCTCAGCTTTACAATTCACGTCATACCTAAGTAACAGAAAAACTTAAGATCGATAAAGAAAGTTACATTACAGCTTAATCGAGAGTCTTTAATTATGGACACCACTACGATTACCACTGAAATTGTTGAGCTGTTGTGCCGCATTAGTCGGCAAAAGCTGCGCGAACAAGATATCACTCCTTTGGTAGTGTTTCTGACGGCTCTAATTTCCATCCTGCGCGGAGTGATGATTATTGACAGGACGATCGCAGTTGAAGAAGAAGAACGGCTGCAAAAGACTCTCAAAGCCTTTGCCAGCGGCGACCGCGATCGGGTAGAACTAATTCAGCGCCTTGTCAAAGGAGTATCAAAACAGCAGGTTTACTTCAACCCCACGGAATTGCTAACCCTGACAGCTTTGTTCTCAGAATCAGAAAAACTGTTGCTCATCGGTTCCGGCTACGAAATGTCAGCGGCCGACGGACACATCGACCTGCGGGAGCAAATGTACTTACAGTCGATCGCAAATCGGCTCGGCCTCGACTCCAGACACATTGCAGTCATAGACACTTTATTTACTAAAGAAGGAACCCTCGACTCAGAAGCTTTTGCCGAAGTTCAAGCTTTACTCGATCCCAGCGAATTCGAGTCCCGCGATCCGGTATTTGGCAAAGCAGCAAAGCACTTGCTGAGTATTTTACTCCGCCAATAATCCAGCCCCTATAAATTTTTGGGCAGTACAAAGTAGTGAGAGAGGATTTCGAGGATTTGACGCTGTTTCCATTGGAGATGGGAATTGGGCGCTCTTACCTACCAAGAGCGCTGCACGGCGTATGTTGATCAAAAACCTGGTTTCGGCCTAAGTCCCGGTTGATTTTTTTTTGCAAGAGTCGATCGACCCTGGTATCCCATTGAACCGAATGCCTCTAAAATCTAAAAGCGACTTGTCGCTGCCTTGATTGACTCAGCTCAATCTCAAATCTCAAATTGATTGATTATGCAAATTGAATGGCAAACCGCCAAAACCTACGAAGACATTCTCTATCACAAAAGTGGTGGCACCGCCAAAATTACCATCAATCGACCTCACAAACGGAACGCTTTCCGTCCCAAAACCGTGCTGGAACTTTGCGATGCCTTTACTGATGCCCGTGAAGACACAAAAATTGGCGTTGTCCTGTTCACCGGTGCGGGGCCTCATACAGACGGCAAATACGCCTTTTGCGCCGGCGGCGACCAAAGCGTGCGGGGTTCGGCGGGATATGTAGACGAAGGTGGCATACCCCGGTTGAACGTGCTCGACTTGCAGAAGTTGATTCGATCTATGCCCAAAGTTGTAATTGCTTTAGTTGCAGGCTACGCAATTGGAGGGGGTCACGTTCTGCACTTAATTTGCGACTTGACGATCGCTGCTGACAATGCTATTTTCGGACAGACCGGCCCCAAAGTCGGCAGTTTCGACGGTGGTTTCGGAGCTAGCTATCTCGCCAGAGTCGTCGGCCAGAAGAAAGCCAGAGAAATTTGGTTTTTGTGTCGCCAGTACAGCGCGCAGCAAGCCCTAGAAATGGGTTTAGTCAACAGCGTCGTGCCAGTCGAACAACTAGAAATAGAAGGGATTCAGTGGGCTGCGGAAATTCTCGAAAAAAGTCCGATCGCGATTCGCTGCTTGAAATCCGCTTTTAATGCCGACTGCGACGGTCAAGCCGGTTTGCAAGAACTGGCGGGAAATGCCACTTTGCTGTACTATATGACGCAGGAAGGTGCCGAAGGCAAACAAGCTTTTTTAGAAAAACGGCAACCTGATTTTAGTCAATATCCTTGGCTGCCATAGCTGGATGGATAAATCAGTTTTTTGTTCGCTCATATTAAAGTAGATGCTGCTGATTTTTCGGAGTTAGTAAAGCCCAATGCACCCTGTCGTCCAAAAGTGTCAGTATTGATACCTGTTGCCAAAAAGAATGAAACTGCTTTGCCAGATCCAAACCATGATAATGATCGGTGATTCCCCTATCGAAAATCGAAAATCGAAAATGGTATGAGCAGCAGGGCAGCCGACTAACTAAACTGAGACTGCTGCTGCCGATTTTTCGGTTAACGTTGTGCCTGTAAGCTGGCAGGCATGGCGATCGGAAAGAGAGACGGTAGCATCTTGCAGCGTCAGAGTCGATTCTTGCCACAGTCCAATTTCTTCTATGTTTTCCCAAGATGACCTAAAAGGCGAAACCGCTAAAGTACAAGCTTTCCACTGACTTTGAACCGGGCCGCCTAGTAAAGCGCAAACACCCCCGCGTCTGCCTTCAGGGGTATAGTGACGGCAGTGACCACAAGCTGAAGTTAAAGGTGAAGTTAAGGAGGTTTGCATAAAAGTTCTTAGGGAAATCATTTTCATCTCTAATTCTCCTTTGTAGAGCTAGCAGGTTTTAGAGCATCCCAACCTTTATGCTGTCTGGGTTGTAGCGATCCCCGGAGCATAAATAAATTTTATAATTTATTTATAATCTCGTTATATATAGAAACAATTAGCTCTGTCGCTGCTCATTGTATAGGTAAAAACAAAGGTTAAAAGTTTATAAAGGCGTTAGGGATCAAGAAAAAGTACAAATGCCAAACCAGTATGATAGGTTACAAATAAGCGGTAGCTGAGAATACAAAAATTGGCTGAGAGTGTCGGTAAGCAGCCTCCGGGAAACAGCAACAATTAAGTTTTCCAATGAAAATGAAAAATAGCTGCCGACGATCGACAGCAGGCGATCGGGCCCCTGTTGCATTGAGGCCAAAAGTAGCTAATCATAAAATAGGCAAGTTTTCAAGCTTCTTGTTTATCTCTACAATCAACACATTAAAATTAATTCAGAGGCGGTAGGAGTTTTGCTAATGAGTAAGCGTTCTTCGGTGGAATCCCCAAATCATCAATCCTCTTCAACCCCAATCAACCCTGCTTTGCAAGCAGTCCTGGGGAGTCTAGATGTAAATCTAGAAGCAGAATTGACAACATACAGAAGGCACAGGAGGCGCGCCGAACAGTGGGTGTCGCCCTCAGTTCGTACCGGCAAGCAAACAGCCACAACTGAGCAACAGCTAGCCCAAAATTTGGCGCCAGAGACTGCGGAGGAAACCCAGCAGCCACTATCGCTGCCCCTATCCCTTGCCGGCACTCAGGGCGATGCCCCGTTAGCAACTACCAGGGGTGGCACAAAATTATCTAGCAGTGCCTTCGCACCCAACAAGTATCTGGAATCAAGCGAAAAACTGATCGAAAGTTTGGACGAGTCAAAAGCTGAGCCTACGGTAGAACGCAGTTTAGCAGCCAGTTTGTTAACTCCCTTGGGACTGAGTTCGATGCTGCTGTTTTTGCTGTCATGCACAGCTTTGGGCTACGCAGTCATGTACCCGTCAAATCTGGTTAAGATGGCCGGCCTGAACCGTTTGCTCGATCGCAGCGCACCCTCTCCCAGCGACAGTCCCGCCTCTACTGCCATCTCAGATACCAGCACCAAGGAACTGCCGAAAGCTCCAAATCTGGTATCCAAGGAATTTGTCGAGCTAGATTTGAGCACTCTCAGCAATGTTAAACCGACAGTCAGCCCGATTCCTTCCCCGTCACCAAAAGCATCAATCCCGCCAACTCCGCCAGCGCCTCCGGGCCCGGGCGCGGCTGTGCCGATTCCTACAGAAGACGGCAACCCCGCCAGAGGTAGAGAACAAGGACTCAACAATCTGAGTACGGCTTTGCTTCCCACTCCCAGCCCCAGCGCCGCCCAGCCTGTGCCGACACTGCCGACACTGCCTCCAACACCCTCCCCAGCCCAGCCTGCCGCCACATCCCCGGCGACAGCATCCCCAGCCGCCACATCCCCGGCGACAGCATCCCCAGCCGCCACACCCCCGCTGGGAAGGCCTGCACGGGCCGCCGACGGTTTCTATTACGTTGTCACCGATTACACCGACGAAAAATCGCTGCAGCAAGCCAGAACCGCTGTTCCCGATGCCTACGTGCGGAACTTCTCAAAGGGTGTCAAGATCCAGATGGGCGCTTTGAACGATGCTGCCTCAGCAGAACGTTTGGTGAAAGAACTCCAAGAAAAAGGGGTGAAGCCACAATACTATCAACCATAAATTAGGCAAAGACAATTAAACTAATGATCGGGGAGTAGGTTGGGCCGAGGCACGAACCCTCGGTTTCGCTTCACCCAACATTTGCTCAGTTTTGATGGGTAATGCTCGCGCCCTACCCATCTTAAAAATAATCATGACGACCTAACTTAGAGGGAATTAAAATTTCACAATTAAAAATTTAAAAGACGATTGATGAGTTTTCATTTTTAGTTTTTAATTGTGATTTCTCTGTCTTAATTCTAAAGTTTAAAATTGGGAGACTGGCAAAATGGGATTATTCGATCGCCTATGGCGAGTGATTCGAGCCAATATTAACAGTTTGGTCGGCGCTGCAGAAGACCCAGAAAAAATTCTGGAACAGGCTGTAATGGATATGCAGGAAGATTTAGTGCAGCTCAGACAAGCTGTGGCAGGAGCGATTGCAGCTCAAAAACGCACTGAACGCCAGTGCTCCCAAGCTGAGTCTACAGCAGCAGAATGGCATCAGCGGGCGCAGCTAGCTTTGCAAAAAGGCGAGGAAAATTTGGCGCGGGAAGCTCTGACGCGCAAGAAATCTTATCAAGAAACGGCAACGGCGATGAAAGCCAGTCTCGGACAACAGAACGCTGTTGTGACTAAACTTAAAGAAAATATGCGGGCGCTCGAAAGTAAAATTTCCGAGGCAAAATCTAAAAAAGATATGTACATTGCCCGAGCTCGATCGGCCGCATCGTCGGAAAGGCTGCAAGAAATGATGGGCAATCTCAGTACCGGCAGCGCTTTGAGCGCCTTTGAACGGATGGAAGAGAAAGTCATGCAGCTAGAAGCTCGCTCCGAAGCAATCGCAGAACTCGGAACTAATGATTTAGAAAAGAAGTTTCTCTCTCTCGAAGGTGCCGACGATGTGGATACCGAGTTGGCGGCGATGAAAGCACAAATGCTTCCGGGCCACAATACACCCAAATTGCCGTCGAGGGAGCCGCCCGCATCCTGAACCCCGGCAACAGAACAAGAGTCGGGACGAGCAAAAACTTCTCAACAGCCTAGCTAGAGATGGCTCGAAGCCTGTTGGGGAATTCCCGGATCGAAGTTAAACTCAATAGGTAGGTGCATGAATAAGCTTGCCTGCATCACATTACTCGATCGCTTTAAACTGGATTTATCTGTCTGCAAAAATTGCCAAAAACTAAATCGCACTAAAAATCTGACCAGAGTGAATTTCACAACTGCGGGCTAGGGCTATCAAGCCTTCTTGCCGCCTACTTCGTACACCTCACCCAGGAAAAATAGCATTATGGGATTATTTGACCGCATTAGCCGAGTCGTCAAAGCCAATCTTAACGATCTGGTCAACAAAGCTGAAGACCCGGAAAAGATTTTAGAACAGTCTGTTACGGATATGCAGGAAGACTTGGTGCAGTTGCGTCAGGCCGTTGCCAGCGCGATCGCCACTCAAAAGCGCACCCAGACTCAGTACAATCAAGCTGAATCTCAGTCTAACCAGTGGCAGCAGCGCGCTCAGCTAGCCCTGCAAAAAGGAGACGAGACTTTGGCTCGGGAAGCGCTAGTTCGCAAAAAGTCTCACGCTGAAACGGCGGCTACCCTGAAAGCCAGTCTGGATCAGCAATCGGCTCAGGTGGAAAGTCTCAAGCGCAACTTGATCGGTTTGGAGAGCAAAATTTCCGAAGCTAAGACTAAGAAGGATATGCTCAAGGCGAGGATATCCGCTGCTAAGGCTCAGGAACAGCTCAACAATACCATTGGCACCCTGAATACTGGCAGTTCAATGGCGGCTTTCGATCGCATGGAAGAAAAAGTTTTGCAGATTGAAGCTCGCGCGGGGGCTTCGGCAGAACTCGCCGCCGGCGGCAGCAATTTAGAGGAACAGTTCCGCTTGCTCGAAAGCGGCGGTGATGTTGACGACGAGTTGGCTCAGATGAAAGCTCAACTGACCGGGGGTTCTGTGTCTCAAGGTCAATTGCCAGCAGCGGGTAAAACGGCAGCAGCTAGTAGCTCGGAGTCGAGTCCGGTGATTGACGCTGAGTTGGAAGAATTGCGATCGCAGCTCAATAAAATGTAGTAATCTGTATCAAAATTTACCTATTTGTCAGATCGCCGGTTTGATAGAATGCTCCGCCGACCTACAGGACTAGCTTGGGAGGTCGGAGTTTTTTTGACTAATTCTCATATGCACAAAGTAGTAATTATGTCAACTATCTTTATATGGAGTTAAGGAATTAATTGTTTAAAAAGTGATAGAGTAATTTTATTCCTTGCAAGAGGGCTAGCTTGGGAGGTCAATCGATTTTAGATTTTAGATTTTAGATTTGAGATTAAAGAATTGAAGCATTGGCCCCACGGATAAATTCCGGGGGCAAGTTTCATCGGATACAGGTTTTTTATTTCACCGGTCCTGAGTCTGCTTTCGGAATGAATCCGGGGGCTTGTATCCTGGATGCTTTCGGTCGGAGTGTTTTTAGTAATTGTTAAGTACACAAAGTAGAGTTGCTGTCAACTATCTTTATATGGAGTTAAGGAATTAATTGTTTAAAAAGTGATAGAGTGGTTTTATTCCTTGCAATTGCGTCGGTCTCGCCCGATCGTAAGTGTAAATAACTATCAAATATGGCTAATCTGTCATGCCCGTGCAATCTTCTAGAGGCTTTTGTAAAATCAAGTTTTTCAAGGCATTAGCGCTTGGTTTTTCAATGGCCGCTATTTGCCCCGCACTGCTATCAGCTCTAAGTATTGGCGAGTCGATGGTTGCTACCGACTCAGGGGTGCAAGCGCCAATTTTGCATGATCATTTACCGTCTCAATTCAAACTAGATCAAGAAACAGCAGACGATCGCGATCGGCTTCGTGATTTATACTCGGGTTCAGAATTAGATAGAGACAGTAAAGAGCAAGAAAATAGCATCCCGGAGTTTGATCAATTGACCCAAAGTGAGGCCCCAGAAACTCTCCCTCCATTGCCGAACCGAGGAGAAAACAGACACGAATTTCCGATTCCCAACCCGCGACGGCCAAATCCGGCTCCTCTCCCATAACCCGCGCCGCCAGCACCCTTGCTTTCAGCCGAACAGCTTTTGCCGCCTGCTGTTCCCGCGCCGGCACAGCCTGCATAATTGCTAAGATTGCGGGTACGATAAAAGTCGATCGATTTGAAGTAGTTGGCAGTTGACTTACCGCGAGCCGATCGTGCAAAATCCGAGAAGAGAAATTGCGATCGGTATTGGTACCAGCAGGCGAGAAAGCGATACATCTTTGCTGGGAAAGGATTTTCCGTTGTCGCCGGAAGCAGATAATGGGGGCAGAAATCGGGTTGCGGTGCTGAGGCTGTTTCAGGATTTTACTCAGAGGGGAGAGAGATGTCTTGGCGGCGCGATCGCAGTTTTGTCAGGAAGTGGCAGCATTTGGCGCTACGGTGAGCAGCAGCAGCCCTGACAGTCGATTTTTGCGTGGCGAGGTCAATTGCACTACGTGCGGTTGTTGGCTCCTGAGAGGCTGCTGGTGGTGTGATCGGGTGTGAAATTGGCTGGGGCAGAGCTTTTGTCGATCGAACCATTCGGTATAGGGGGCTCAGACACATTGCGGGGCTACCGTCAATCGATTTTAGATTTTAGATTTTAGATTTTAGATTGACTTGCGCGAGATAAATGCTCTTTCTTGAGGATTTTAGATTTTCGATTTGGGATTGATTCCACGGATAAATCACGTGGCGGGTACCA
>NZ_JAUBTS010000076.1:1358-28067 GCF_036705105.1 Microcoleus sp. B9-D4 | reverse complement strand
CGAAAATCCTCAAGAAAGAGCATTTATCCGTGGGGTCGCCTCTAAAATCTAAAATCTAAAATCTAAAATCGATTGACCAGCAGTGCGTCAGCCCTAAAATAGTTACGATCTCGATCATCAAATAAGAATTACTTGCATTAATATAGTAAAGCACTGACTATAGATGGCTGTAGATACACCATCGTGTCAATTACCAGATGAAAAAATCTATCATTATAGAACAATGAGCATTTCTCGGCGTATTTTTCTTGCCAGTGGTACAGCAATGGCTGTCGTGGCCCTGGGGGAACTAAGCAAAAAAGCCCCTGTCGCAGCCCAAACCGGGACTCTCAACCTTTATTCAGCACGTCACTACGACACTGATAATGAGTTGTACCAAAGCTTCACCAAAAAAACTGGGCTCAAGGTTAACCTCGTTGAGGCGGATGCTGATCAACTAATTGAACGGATCAAAAGTGAAGGTGCAAATAGCCCCGCTGATGTTTTCATCACGGTGGATGGTGGACGTTTGTGGCGGGCAAAACAAGCCGGTATTCTGCAACCTGTTTCTTCAACAGTCCTGACATCGGCAATTCCAGCAAGTTTGCGAGATCCTCAAGGTTTCTGGTTTGGTCTATCGCGCCGGGCACGGGTGATTGTTTATAACAAAAGCAAGGTGAACCCTACCCTGTTGTCAACCTATGAGGCGCTGACAGAACCTCGGTGGAAAGGC
Source organism: Microcoleus sp. B9-D4 (assembly GCF_036705105.1). Taxonomy (NCBI): domain Bacteria; kingdom Bacillati; phylum Cyanobacteriota; class Cyanophyceae; order Oscillatoriales; family Microcoleaceae; genus Microcoleus; species Microcoleus sp. B9-D4. The sequence continues at coordinate 27,355 of NZ_JAUBTS010000076.1, read as the reverse complement.
AAAATTTTAGTGCGATCGTCCACTAATATCTATAATCAGTCTCTGGTTGGGGCTATGTTAGCAGCTCATGGAGCTCAAAAAACAGAAGCTTGGGCGCGAGGATTGGTGGCTAATTTTGCACGTCCTCCAGAGGGAAATGATACGGCACAAATCAAGGCTGTTGCTGATGGGGTAGGCGATATTGCCATTGTTAATACCTATTATGTAGCTCGCTTAATGAAATCGAAAGATCCAGCAGAAAAAGCGATCGCCGCGAAAGTAGGTGTATTTTTCCCGAACCAGCGCGATCGCGGTACCCACGTCAATATTTGTGGTGCTGGTGTAGTCAAAACCTCCCGTAACAAAGCAGGCGCGATCAAATTCTTGGAACACTTAGCCAGTCGCGAAGCGCAACAAATTTTTGCTAGGAGTAATAACGAATACCCTGTGATTTCAGGTGTGGCGATCGATCCTGTAGTGGCAAGTTTTGGTACATTCAAATCTGACCCTCTAAACCCTGATGTGTTTGGGAAAAATAACCCCGAAGCTTTAAAGGTTGCCGATCGGGCAGGATGGAAATAGAGGCTTTTTGAACAAGAAGCTACTCTTTGTGATTCGGCGGTTGAAACCGCCGAATCCCCTCAACTTTAATTTTTAATTTTACCATCCGGCATTATAGCGCCTTTCAGGTTTGCCCCTTTCAGGTTTGCCCCAGTCAAATCAGCACTATTTAAGTCAGTTTCACTTAAATCGGCATTACTAAGATTGGCATTATTCAGTTTTGCACCTCGCAAAAAAGCCCCCTTGAGATTAGCATTACTCAAATCAGCATTTGTGAGATCTGCAGAAAATAAACCTGCTTTTTCCAGAGAAGCACCTTTTAAATTTGCACCTTTGAGATTGACGCTATCGAGTAAGGCTTCATTAAGTTTGACCTTTTCTAGCATTGCACCTTCCAACTTAGCACCATTGAGATTAGCGCTTGTTAAATCAAGGTTGCTTAACTTGGTATCAGTCAGGTCACATCCTGGACATTGCTTAGTTTTTTGTAATGTTTCGAGAGGGCTGGCCGCCTGTTTTTGGCATCCAAAGGTGACAAAAATAGTAAGCAGTAAGAAGGAGATTGTGCCAGTAGTGCGGGTAAACATTGCTGATTTTTTATTAATCATCTTGATTTATGAAGGAAAAAGGAAGAGGGAAGAAGGGTTGATACATTCTCCTGAAACCCGCCAGGGAATAAATTCCCCCTCTTATAGCTAAAGTCGGTTGAAACCGACTGAAATCCTAGCTGTATAGTCGTCTTCAGACGACTTTAGCTATGAGACAGGGGTTTCAACCCCTGTCGGACTTTCGCTCTCTCGACAGGGGTTTCAACCCCTGTCGGACTATAGCTTTCAAAGAATCAATCAGCCCTGCAACCAGGAAATAGATTTGGGGGTTATACTGTTGAAGACTTGCGCGATCGCGCAATTTTCCAACTTAATAAAATAACCGGTAACATCCCCACTAAAACAATTGCCAAGGCTGGGCCCGAAGCTTCGGCCAATCGCTCATCTGAGGCAAGTTGATAAGTTCGCACCGCCAAGGTATCAAAGTTAAAAGGTCTAATAATTATAGTAGCAGGTAACTCTTTCATTACATCAACGAATACTAACATCATGGCAGTTAGTAAACCTCCCGTCATCATTGGTGTATGAACTGTAACTAAAGTTTGAATCGGGCTATAACCCAAACTTCTCGCCGCATCATCTAAATTAGGCTTAATTTTGCTCAAACTTGACTCCACGGCATTTAAAGAAACAGCTAGGAAGCGAACTATATAGGCAAATACCAAAGCTGCGATCGTACCACTTAACAACAAGCCTGTAGAAATTCCCCAGTTTTCACGCATCCAACTATCAAATAGATTGTCAAATTTTCCAATGGGAACCATAATCCCCACTGCAATAACAGAACCAGGTACAGCATAGCCCATTGCCGCAACTCTCGTTCCCAACTGCACTCCTAAATTAGGATATAACCGTAAGCCATAAGCCATAATCAAGGCAATAACTACTGCTAAAATTGCTGTCAGTGTTGCCAAAATTAAACTATGACGGGCAAATATCCAAAAGCGTTCATCTAAGGTTAGCTGCCAATTAGCTAAGGTCAACTTGACTAAAAAACCCGCTGGCAATAAAAAACCAAAAAATAGCGGAATAAAACAAGCCATTACCGCTAAGATTTCCCTAATTCCTTTAAGTTGATAAGTTTGTAGTTGGCGATAGCGGCTGCTAGCTTGATAATATTTAGTCCGACTCCGCGACCAGCGTTCTAGTAATATTAAACCCAGAACAAATAATAATAGCATCGCCGCTAATTGATTGGCTGCAATTCGTTCTCCCATGCCAAACCAAGTCCGATAAATACCTGTGGTGAATGTATCCACTCCAAAATACTGAACAGTACCATAATCGTTGAGAGTTTCCATCAAAGCCAGTGCTAAACCTGCTACAATTGCGGGTCTTGCCATTGGTAAGGCAACTGTCATAAAACTCCGCCAAGGGCTACAGCCAAGTATTCTACTAGCTTCTAGGGTACAAGTTGATTGCTCCAAAAAGGCAACTCTTGTTAATAGGTAGACGTAGGGATATAAAACTAAGATTAGCATTAAGATTGCTCCAGGGAGCGATCGCACGTTAGGAAACCAATAGTCTCCATAACTCCAGCCAAAAATATAACGTAAAGCAGTTTGAACTGGGCCGGAAAATTCTAAAAAGTCTGTATAAGTATAAGCTAGGACATAAGCTGGGGCCGCTAAGGGTAACAGTAATGCCCATTCAAATACGCGACTGGCCCGAAAGCGACACATTGTTACTAGCCATGCACATCCTACGCCAATCACGACAACACCAAAGCCTACGCCGATCATTAACAATAAAGAGTTGACGATATAACGGGTTAAAACTGTATCGGTTAAATGTTGCCATGTATCTTTAGCTTCAAAAAAGATACTGGATAAGACACTGATGACTGGTATGGCGATCGGCAATGCTAAAGCGATAACCGCAAGTGTCCACCCACTAGCGGATAAACCGCGTAAGGTCGATAGCCATTGGATTGTCCTGATTCCTGTTTGCTGTAGTGATTTTTGGGAATTTTTCATTGCTAGTAAAAAGTCTAGCTTGCTAGTTTATCAGTATGTGTAAACATTTGTCAAGTCTTTATGATAATTAATCTCACTAAACTGGTATATTGTAGAATAGTAAGTTGTTGATTATTTATAGCAATAATGGCTCGATCGATAATTCTGCATTTGGATGGTGTCACAAAACAGTATTCCCAAGCAGCATCACCTGCGGTGGCATCTGTCACCCTGACTTTACATCAAGGAGATATACTGGGGTTGTTGGGGCCATCGGGTTGTGGGAAAACAACGTTGCTGCGGTTAATTGCTGGTTTTGAACAGCTACAAGCAGGGACGATCGCCCTAGCAGGGAAAACTGTAGCCAGTGTTAATATGTCAGTCCCGCCTGAACAGCGAGACATTGGTATGGTGTTTCAAGACTATGCACTCTTCCCCCATTTGACAGTCGCGAAAAATGTAGCTTTTGGCTTAACGCATCAAGGAAAAGAGTCAAAGCATAATATTCAGAAAGGTGTCACCGAAGCATTAGCGCTGGTGGGATTAGAAGGATTGGAAAACCGTTATCCCCATGAATTATCCGGGGGTCAGCAACAGCGAGTGGCGCTGGCCCGTGCTTTAGCCCCTAGACCTGCGATTATTTTACTAGATGAACCGTTGAGTAATTTAGATGTACAAGTACGGTTAAGATTGCGTCAAGAAGTCCGCGAGATTCTCAAAGCAACGGGAACCTCTGGTGTATTTGTCACCCACGATCGCGAAGAAGCACTTTCGATTTCAGATTGGGTAGCCGTGATGCGTCAAGGCAAATTAGAACAGTTTGGCACTCCAGAGGAAGTTTATCAAGAACCAGCATCTCGATTTGTGGCTGAGTTTGTGACTCAAGCTAATTTTGTTTCTGCATCGCTAAAGCAGGATTTTTGGGAAACAGAAGTAGGTTGTTTTGCTGTTAAAGGAGATTCATTTGTAAAAGTTCCTTGTGATGTTTCTACTGAAGGAGAATTGATGATCCGGCAGGAAGACTTGAGTTTATACTTAGATGAAGATTCGGCTGTTGTGGTTTGCGATCGCCAATTTTTAGGTAGAGAAAATCGTTATTGTTTAAAAACACCTTCTGGCGAAAAGTTATATGCACTCACAACCACAGGGAATGTTTTTCCCATTGGTTCTAAAGTTCGGTTATCTTGTGGTGATAATTCTCCCTTAGCTTTCTTTGTCGGTAAGCCTAGGCCATAGCTAATGGCTAATTGCTAATAGGGGAAAAATCCTCCCCCTCTTCCCATCTCCCAGTCTCCCCCTCTTCCTTCTTCCTTCTTCCTTCTTCCTTCTTCCTCATACTGTCTGATAGGTTTTCTGTCTATCGCTGTGGTCAGGGAAGGGGCTAGTCACGATATCCTCTGCTTTTATACCCGCTGCAATCAGCGCTTGGCTTAGACCTTCCTCGAAGTTATCTTCTTCAATTACAACTTGATTATCGACTAAACGAGCATGAAACAGAATCGTGTCAATCCAGCGCTGTTTATCCCAGCCTGTAGCGAGAATCAGAAAGTGACCAGAATCGACATCACAGACGGGGTAAAGCTGGATCGCTTGTAAACGGGGTTGGGCGCGAGTTGCTTCTTGCAGGGTTTTTTTGAGGATGTCTGCATAGCTTAGTGAGTTATCCATTGGAGAATCACCTCTTGACTTGGTTCGTAAACTAATAAGTTAATTTTATTTCGCTGGACGGCTAACTGAAAAATCGGTTTTTGAAAGTGTTTAATGTAGATGGCTTGGCTCACAGCTAAAAACAACTGACGCTCCGGCTCTTGCCCTTCCAATGCCCATTGGTAAAGCTGAAGCTGTCCCATCGTTTTTTCCAGTTCACTGATGACTGAGGGTGAATCGAAGTCTTTGATTTCAACAGCGATTTTCTGCCCTTCTTTTTCCGCAGTAAAAAACTTTTCTGCTCCTAAGTCGGCTTTCAAAAGTGTCTGTTCTAACACTAAGACTAAAGGATCGTCCGTAATTGTCCACCCGTCTTTTTCGAGGGTGCGACGTAGAGAGAAGTGTAAATTATCGCGTCTAGACATTCGACATTCGAGAATTGAGGTTAGGAAAGATAAGCAGGGACTTTTTGAACTCCTATGTCTTGCAGATATCGCTTATTATGATATAGGGTAACACATCTGCGATACAATTTAAGTTATACGTCATATAAAACTGGTAGGGAGTTTAAATGGCAAGGCAACCAATTGTTCTCAATGGAATAGAGTTCAAATTCCAGAAAGATGCTATTGAACACTTCAGAAATATGTTGGAGCGCTATCGAAATGGTCAAAGCATAGCAGGTGATGATCACGATATGTTACTAGCTCTTCTGGAGCGCCATCCTGAAGCAGATAAAAAGATTGGATGTGGTATAAAACGTTTGTACAAATATAGAACCGATATGCCGACAAGTTGCTTTTGGATAGAAAGAACAGATGGATCTAAAACAGATTTTTCTTATCGCACAGCGATTTCTGCTAAAGGAAAGTCTCTTTATCAAGATTTTTTAGAAGCCTGCCGTGCCGCTGTTCAAGATGATCTTCGGCTAACTAAAAAAATATTCTTTGAAAAGTTTGCCGATCAGGATGGAAGAGTTGAATGCGATATTACTGGTGATAAAGTAGCTATTTATGAGAGCCATCTTGACCATAAAAAGCCCTTGACATTTCAGGTTCTTGTGAACACTTTTATTGGCGCTAATGATATTGAAATAAAACCTGAAATGTTGTTAATGTCCCAGGATGCCCAGTTTCAAACAACTATGATTGATCAAGAGTTAAAGGATAAGTTTCGACGATATCATCATAAAATGGCGCAGCTTAGGGTTATTAAAGCGGAACAAAATCTTAGTCTTGGCGGCTCGGAGAGAATTCGGAAGAGCCGTAATCCTGTATTGATTCCTAATGAACTTGTAGGTGACTGACGTATCACATCCCTGTGGGAGTGGATTGACTCAGATTTCTGGTGCATCGCGAATTTTTCTGGCAGCCACTCAACAGAAATGTTACATTTTTTACCGACAGGTGAAATGCGATCGCCCGCAACTCCTTCTCATCGATCGCCCTCTTTCCCTCTCCTCAAAAAATACAGCAACCACCAAGGCTAAAATCAGATCCGGATCGCCAATCCCGTCAGCCACAAATTCCCCTCGCTATCCCACCAGTCTAACCATTGCTGAGTCTGATTTTGATAACTGCCTTCCCATAGGCCCAATTGTACTCCTATAAGTTCGATCGGCTACTGAAGGGAACAATATTAAAAAATAAAAGCCTTTCATCCCCGGACTAAAGTCACCGGGATGAAAGGCTTTTGCACGTTTTGACCAGCCTTCAATCTGGTTGGTTTGACAGATTTAAGCTAATTTTATTCAAATGAAAGTATCTTAAATTTCGGACTTCTGTCCTTGCGATTCTGGCACAGCAACTTCTGAATCCGGCTGATTCAGAGCCATTTCTAGAGATTTTGCAATCTCGACTGGCTCAGGAGTACGCTTAGAAAATCCCCAGACAAACATCAAGACGATACTGGAAACTAGCAGCCATTGCGGAGGAACTAAATCCGGATTAATTACTTTCACCAACAACCGCATTCCCACGAACCCAACTGTGATGTAACCAGCACTTTCTAGATGAACGAACTCATCCAGCCAGCGGATGAACAACCCTGCCATGAATCGCAGGGCAATAATTCCAATAGTAGCGCCTGTTACGACGATAAAAGTGTCGTCAGAAACAGCGATCGCAGTAGTAACGCTATCCAATGAAAACGCTAAATCCGTAAAAGCAATCATGGGAATTGCTTGCCACACAGTCGCAAATCTGGGCCCGTGATGTTCTCCTTCAGAGTCTGTATCTGAAGTAAAATGTTGGAAAACAAGCCACAGCAGGTAAAGAGCACCCAGCAGCTCAAACTGCCAGTATTGGATCACCCAAGTAGCCGTTAAAATTAGGGCGATCCGCAGAACAAAAGCAATTATCAAACCCAAGTTGAGAGCTTTTTGCTGATCCTTGGCATCTTCCAAACCTTTAGAAATAGACGCCAGGGCGATCGCGTTGTCAGCCGAAAGTACAGCCTCCAAAGCCACCAAAACCAACAATAATAAAAAGCCGTCAACTCCAAAATTGGGTGAAGCGTCGAGAAATTGATCTAGCATTAACTATTTTGTGCACCTAAAATTGGCAAGGGTCGAGCGCAGCGCAAATTACCCGCTCTGTCTAACATTAGTGTCACCTTCACTTCAATCTTAACCTAATGCGGTAATTCTGTGGGAGGCGATCGTCCGAACAACGTCCGAAAGAAGCAGTCCCAGGAAACAAGGAAAAATTCTCCCCCTCCGACACTCAAAAACTGCGCCACTGCGCCACTGCGCCACTGCGCCACTCCTCCCCGGAGGCAGCATTTGTGTTGCAAGTTGTAACAAATGATTCCCAAAAGCGCCAATTTGTCTCAAATTGGTGAAAGCTCGTCCCCGCGAAAAGGAGTTTTGCGAATATGTCTTTAACAGATACCCAAGTCTACGTAGCGCTCGTAATTGCTTTGATTCCCGGAATCTTGGCTTTCCGGCTGTCAACTGAACTGTACAAATAGTTTCCAGACAACAGTTGCGAACCGCAAAACGCCTGCCTGAGCAGTTAAATCTCTCGCATTACAGATACAGACAATTGCTGCCCCAGTGCAGTAGATTGTTTGTGTTCAGCAAGACGAGACTGCAAGGGCAGGCATTTTTATGGGGAAATTCCGTCTTCATGCGTCACCTTTGTCTCAACAATTTTGGCTGTCAGCACCCTGACTAACAGCGGCGAGTGTGCGTTAAGCTCAGAATTTGCTCTGTTGAACTCCAAAACGTCAGTCTCAGGTATTTGAAAAAAAATTATGCAAGCGATTCAACCCACCGTTACCCCACTGCGTCCTGTAAAAAACTCCCCTCGGGTTACTCCTCGTCGCAGCAGCAGCCGCCAGCGTTCCTACCCTCACCAAACCCTCGCGGCCGAAACAGGCGTCAAGTTGGCAGTCAACATGGTACTTTCAGTCTGTGCCACTTCTGCTTTGCTTCAGCTTTGGCCTCACTACCGGGCGGTGCAAGAAAAATTGCACGAAATCCAAGCTGAAGTCAATCTTACCCAAGGGCGAGTAAATCAGTCGCGATCGGACTTTAACCGCTACTTTGACCCTAGTCTGGCTAAAACTGTGATGCAAGAGCAAAGCAACCAAGCTGACCCGCAGCAGCGTCAGGTGATTTTGCAAGAAGCCGATGTACCCGAAGCCGAGGAATCAACCCCGCAACCTTAAGGGAACGGCTGTTTTGGGTTTTGATATCACGTCCGATGTGCATCATTCTTGTATGTCATTGGTTCGCACAGCGAAGAATGACAGATGAATCTGTCGGACTTGATATCACTTTTAAATAAAAGAGTTTTTTTGATGATTCTTTTCTGTCCGGGCGAAGCAAACGCAGAGACAGACAGACCTGCGTATTGTCACCTGTTGCAATCTCAAAACTTCAAACTCAGGCTTATACTGACTTGGCCAGCACGGTTTTTTCTTTCAGTAGTTGCAGTGCAGCTTGATATTGCAAGTCTGCTGCGGTGCCGATTTGATCGCGCGCGATAGGTTCCAAAGGCACTACGCGATCGGGCGCAATCCCCAGCTTGTTAATATCTTTATGGTTCGGTGTCTCGTACTTAGCAACAGTCACGGCCAACCCGGAACCGTCAGACAAATCAAACAGCGACTGAATCAGTCCTTTGCCAAAAGTCTTTTCTCCTACCAGTTGAGCTCTGCCGTTATCTTGCAGCGCACCCGCCAAAATTTCGCTAGCACTGGCAGTTCCCTTGTTCACCAAAACAATCAGCGGATCGTTAGTTAGGGCTTTTCCAGAGGCTTCAAAACTGCCGAGAATGCCTTGTCTGTTCACCGTGTAGACGATCGTCCCGGAATCGAGCCACAGGCGGGCAATTTCAATCCCTGCTTGCAACAGTCCGCCCGGGTTGTTCCGTAGGTCGAGAATGTAGGCGGCTGCTCCTTGTTTTTCCAAGCGGTCGATCGCGTGAGCGACTTCCTCAGTGGCATTAGCGCTGAATTGACTCAAGCGAATGTAGCCCACCGGCAAATTCTCCGACGCCGACTGCAATTCGGCGTAAACCGGATTCAGAGCAATGCGATCGCGCACTAGCTCAATGTCCTCAGCAGCGTCCCTTCCCTCGCGCCCCAAGGTCAAGGTAACGGCAGTGCCGATGCGGCCGCGCATTCGAGTTGCAGCCTCGTCTAGGCTCAATTCTGAGGTAGGAGTGCCGTCAATTTTCAGAATGCGATCGAGGGGTTGGATGCCAGCTTTATCTGCCGGTGAGCCAGCCAAAGGAGCCACCACAGTCAGGGTATTTGTCTGGGGGTCGATCGCAATTTGCAGCCCCACTCCCGTCAATTCTCCCGAAGTATTGACCTGCAGGCTGCGGTACTGTTCGGGTTTTAGCAGTCGAGTGAACGGGTCGTCGAGATTCGCCAGCATCCCCTGAATCGCCGTGTAAGTCTGCTGTCTGTCGTTAAGCGGTTGCTTGACAGCTTTTTGGCGAATCGACCACCAGTTTTGAGAGTTGAAGCTGTCGTCCACATAAGAACGGTTAACAATTCGCCAAGCTTCGCTCAATAGCTGCTGTTCAGGAGTCAGCGCCGCGGCAGGCTGCGCCCACCCACCTAGAACTAGGACGACTTGGAGGCAAAGTAAAATAGCAATCTGGAAAACTCGTCTGTGCATGATTGTTCTGTAAAATACCAGTAAGTATTACATTTTATGTATTTTACGTTTGTACGTTGGGAACGCTGTTGCAGATTTAACTCGCCTTTTGAACGATCGCTCGCGTCCCGCTGGCACTTGTAAATCAATATAAGCGATCGGTCGTCGATGATATTACACGATCGTCTCAGGAATAGGGCGTGATTCGCTGGCGCCCTGGGCTGGCGTCCCCAGCGAGGGATTGGTTGTAAACCTGGTTCGACTCTCCGCAGAGATACTAAAGCACCTCCTGACTATCTCGATTAGTCTTGGACGCATCGGAGTTGAGAAACCGGGTTTGATGTACGAAAGGACGCGTTATCACGCGCCGATTCGGTAAAAAATTCGGTTTCTGAGTCTCGGAGTGCCTCCAGGAGTGTCTGTCTGGATGCAACAAGATTTACTGGCATCCGTACATCATCGATACGTTAAAAATCAATGATTATATAGTTGGTTAAGTTATTAAAAGTTATATTAATTTTTGATAACGAAAGTGGGAAAAACAAATATTTTTTGGATGGCTGTTAAACAAAAACATAAGTCATAGGATATCCTAATATTTTATTTTAATTTTAGCAGGTGTGTCATGGTAAACTCACTAACTCCACTTTCCACAAAAGCGATCGCATTTATCGATGCTGCCGTCCCCGACCCTCAAACTTTAATCGACGGCGTTATCCCTGAAACCGAAGTAATTCAATTAGAGTCAAACCGCAACAGCCTGGAACAAATTGCCGAAGCTTTGCAGGGAAGGAAATTTTCAGTAATTCACATTATTGCTCACGGGCAACCCGGTTGTGTGCAACTGGGGAACGTTGAATTGAGTTGGAAAAATTTGAGTGATCGCGCCAGTAATTTCGTGCAAGCAGTCCAAGGATGGGCGCGATCGCTGACAGCAAATGCCGAAATTATGATCTACGGCTGCAATGTTGGCCAAGGAAATATAGGCAAAGCATTTGTAAACAGCCTGAGTCAACTAACAGGGGCAAGTGTTGCTGCTTCTGAGAATCTGACAGGTTGTGCAGAAGGTGGCGGCGACTGGGAATTGGCAGTGACAGCGGGGACAATTAAAGCTGGCATTGCATTTGGGCCAGAAGCGATCGCAGCTTACGGCCACGTTCTCAATACGTTTAAACAAACACCTACTGGCTTGACAACAGGAAATCTCCCTACAGCTATTGTTAGCCAGGACTTGAACGGAGATGGTCTTCTCGATTTAGCCGTAGCTAACAGAAGTTCTGACAGTGTGTCGATCTTGTTGGGAACAGGTCAAGGTAATTTTGGAACTGCTACTAACTTGACCTTGGGGAGTGCAGGATCTCCCAGCGGTATTGTTGCGGGCAATTTTAATGGGGATACGCTTCCCGATTTAGCTGTATCGGTAGCAATTGGCGGCGATATAGGAGGAGGGGCTTATGTCTTTTTAGGAACAGGGCAAGGCAACTTTAGCAATCCTAACAACTTTGGCCCTGGGATCACTAAAGAGGCGATCGCTGCGGGAGATTTTAATCAAGACACCTTCGCTGACTTAGTTGTGGCAGAAGAGAACCAAGTTTCTATTGCTTTAGGCAATAATCAAGGAACTTTTGGTGAGTTTAACAATGTGGGGACTGCAATCAGCCCCTTAGCGATCGCGATCGGAGATTTTAACGGCGACAACAATCTCGATGTTGTTGCCACTAACAGGAGTCCGGCTAACAGCGTTTCTATTTTTTTCGGTACGGGTCAAGGCACTTTTGGCAATCCAACCAACTTGAATGTCGGCACAAATCCCAGCGCGATCGCAGTTGGAGATTTTAACGCTGACGGCAGTTCCGATCTGGCTGTAACCGCAGGCCAGAACGTATCAATTTTATCAGGGACAGGTCAAGGCACTTTTAGCAATCCTGCTAACTTTAATGTTGGGTCAGGTCCTAATGATATTGCCGTTGGTGATTTCAACGCTGACGGTCAACCCGATTTAGCTGTAGCGAACGTCAGTTCTAATGATGTTTCAATTTTAACTGGCACCGGTCAAGGAACGTTTAACGGGCCGTTTAATTATAATACCGGGGGAACCACTCCGAGCGCGATCGCGGTTGGAGATTTTAACTCTGATACCAGACCAGATATTGCTGTCGCAAATACCAACAGTAACACAGTTTCAATTCTGTTGAATGTGCTATTGAAAGCAAGTTTTGCTAATTCTGCGTACAGCAGCCTTGAAGGAGACGCAGATGCGACTGTTAATATTCCTGTGACACTCGAAGACGGTTTACGATTTACAGACTTGATTGTACCGATCGCAACTGTTTTGCCCGTTCCTGCTGGCACCTCACTAGCTACTCAAGATTCTGACTATGCTCTTTCTACTAATACTCTCACTTTTCCCGCAGGTAGCGGCAGTTTGACTCAAAATATAGCTGTCACTATCAAACCAGACAACCTTGCAGAAATAGATGAAGCAGTTGTCTTGAGTTTTGGTACGAGTCCGGGAGGAGGAGGGTTTGGAGGTACAATCTCTGAAACAACCCTAACAATTCCTGCTAACGATCCGATTATTTACACAGTTGGTGCTAGTGCTGGTACTGTTCCTGAAGGCAACGCCGGCACAAATCCACTGATATTTACTGTTAGTCGCAGTGGCGGTACTGATACAGCAGGGACTGTCGATTATGCAATTGGTGGCACTGCAACCAACGGCAGCGATTACAACAATATCGGCGGCACTTCTGGCGCAACAAGTACGACTGGTCTGATTAATTTTGCCTCTGGCGAAACATCGAAAACTGTCACCCTCGATGTGTTGGGTGATGATAGCGTTGAACCAGACGAAACTATTACCGTCACTCTATCAAATCCCGTCACATTGCCTGATGGCGGTCTTCCCGGCGGCAGTTCGACAATTGGTACTGCTAGTGCGACAACTACTATTACTAATGACGACACTGCTGGAATTGCCGTCAATCCCGATAGCGGATTAATTACAACAGAAGCAGGAGGAACAGCAACATTTACTGTCCAACTCAACTCTGAACCAACTGCTAACGTGACTGTTGGCTTAAGCAGTTCCAATGTTGCCGAGGGAACAGTTTCTACACCCTCGCTGACATTCACTCCCGCCAATTGGAGTGCGCCGCAAACAGTAACAGTAACAGGCGTTGACGACAATATTGCTGACGGCAATCAAACTTACAATATTGTCACCGCTGCGGCTGTTAGTACAGACAGCAATTACAGCAATTTCAGTGCTGCCGATGTCAGCGTTACGAATAGCGACAATGAAACTGCCGGCATTACCGTTAATCCCACAGCAGGATTAACTACAACAGAAGCGGGAGGTACGGCAAATTTCAGTGTTGTCCTCAACACTCAACCTACGGCACCTGTTACGGTAGCTTTAAGCAGTTCCAATCCTGCTGAAGGAACAGTTTCTACTAATAGCTTAAGTTTCACTCCCAATAACTGGAATCAGGCGCAGACGGTAACGGTGACAGGTGTTGGCGACAATATCGCTGACGGCGATATTGCTTACACTATTGTCACTGAGGCTGCTGTTAGTACAGACAGCAATTACAGCAATTTCAGTGCTGCCGATGTCAGCGTTACTAACAGCGACAGCGATACTGTCGGCGTTACCGTTAATCCCGCCAGTACCACAGCAGCAGAAGGCGGTGCAACGGGAATTTATACACTTCAGCTAAATTCGCAGCCAACAGCGCCGGTAACAGTCAGCTTTGACGGGGGGAATCAAATAAGTGCGATCGCCCCCATTAGCTTCGACAGCACTAATTGGAATATTGCCCAAACTGTAACTTTGACTGCGACGGATGACACAGTTGTAGAAGGTACTCACACAGGCACAATCAATCACGCGGTAACAAGTACCGACGCGAAATATAGCGCAATTGCGATCGGGCGTGTCACTGTCGCCATTACCGACAATGACACGCCAACACCGCCAACACCGCCAACACCGCCAACACCGCCAACACCGCCAACACCGCCCACACCGCCCACCCCCCCCCCCCCGCCCCCCCCCCCCCCCCCCCCCACACCGCCAACACCGCCAACACCGCCAACACCGCCAACACCGCCAACACCGCCCACACCGCCCACACCAACACCAACGCCAATTACATCGCCCACACCGCCAACACCGCCCACACCAACACCAACGCCAATTACATCGCCCACACCGCCAACACCGCCAACACCAACACCAACGCCAACACCGCCAACACCAACACCAACGCCAATTACATCGCCCACACCGCCAACACCGCCAATTACATCGCCAACACCGCCAATTACATCGCCAACACCGCCAATTACATCGCCAACACCGCCAACACCAACACCAACACCGCCAACACCAACACCAACACCGCCAACACCAACACCAACGCCAATTACATCGCCAACACCGCCAACACCGCCAATTACATCGCCAACACCGCCAATTACATCGCCAACACCGCCAACACCAACACCGCCAACACCAACACCAACATCGCCAACACCGCCAATTACATCGCCAACACCGCCAACACCGCCAATTACATCGCCAACACCGCCAACACCGACACCTCTAATTGCACCAACACCAACACCAACGCCTACATTTTTGCCGCCGACACCACCACAAATCATCATGCCGCCGGCGATACCTGCTGATAATTTAGCCAGAAAGATAGTTGTAGGTTCCAGTACCGGAAGCTACAGCGATGCTATCAGTAGCAGCAACATTGATGATTACTACAAATTCAGTTTAGGTGCTAGCAATGACTTCAACTTGTCGCTGGCAGGAATGAATGCAGATGCTAAAGTTGAGTTGCTCGACAGTCGCGGAAATACGATCGCCAGTTCCAACAATTTGGGTAGCGCATCTGAGTCAATTAACCGCACTTTAGAACACGGTACTTACTACGTTCGAGTTTCCTCAGCCAACGGTGCAGATACTCCTTACAATCTCAACTTGTCTGTCGTACCCCGTCTTCCAGGCATCACCACTACAGGTTCAGATGCCCGAGTCTACAAAGCTGGAGAGTTGATCTCAGTTATAGACGGAACATTCGCTCCCACCACTGACATATCTGGCCCGCTGATTAACATCGATGATTTCCGCGCAGCACCGCGTTTTGCCGGAATAGACGGCAATGGTTTTGCAACAGTAATTTTGGATACTGGCATCGATCTAGACGACCCATTTTTTGGTTCTGATAGTGATTCAGACGGTATTGCCGATCGCATTGTCTACGATTACGATTACGCCTATGGCGATGACGAAGCTGACGACGTTGACGGACACGGTTCAAACGTCTCTAGTATTGTTACTTCCCAAAATGGAGTCCACACAGGGATGGCACCCCGTGCTAACATCATTCATCTCAAAGTTTTGGATGATACGGGCAACGGCAGTTTCGCAGATATAGAACAAGCTTTGCAGTGGGTGATAGAAAACGCAGCAGCGTACAATATCGCCAGTGTGAATATGTCGCTGGGTGATAGCGGCAATTACAACACCTCCCAAACACGCAGCCTTAGCGATGAACTAGCAGAACTAGCAGCACGGAATGTAATTGTTGTTTCCGCATCAGGTAACGCTTTCGGGCCATTCGGCTATAACAGCGTTCAGGGTGTTTCCTACCCTGCCGCCGATGCTAACTCACTCTCAATTGGTGCGGTGTATGATGCGAACTTGGGTTATCGGACACACGGCTTTGGCGCGATCGGCTATACCACCGATGCCGATCGCATTACACCATATTCTCAGCGCCATTCTACTTTAACAACGGTGTTTGCTCCCGGAACTTTAATTACCGGTGCTGGCCCGGACGCCCCTTTGACTAGCTATTCCGGTACCAGTCAAGCTGCACCTCATGTTGCTGGAGTAGCAGTGCTAGCGCAACAGTTAGCCCAGCGAGATTTGGGCCGCCGACTGACACCAACTGAGTTTGCGAATTTCTTGCAGTCAACCGGCGTCACGATTAATGACGGCGACGACGAAGACGATAACGTGACCAATACTGGCTTAAACTTCAAGCGCGTTGATATGCTGGCTTTGGCTCAAGGTATTGTCGGGAACAACCCGCCAGTTGTCAATCGTTCTGTGTTTTCTCAAAGTGCAGCGCTAGGTTTTTCTCAAAGTGGTAATGCTTTTAATTTAGCAGGAAATACCTATACTGACACCGATCCGGGCGACAGCATTAATTATTCGATCGCCCTGGCAAATTTGAGCGATTTAAGTTCATCTGCATTTACCTGGGAAACCGATCTCAATGGCGGTTTGTATCGCCAACCAAATGCCGATTCAAGTTTCCCGCAAATTCCTTTGCCTTCCTGGCTAACTTTTAATTCCGCAACCCGTACTATCAATTTAGGCCCAACTCGCCCGTCAACTTTTGACTATTGGTTAAAAGTAACGGGAACTGATGAATCTGGCGCGAGTGTTAGCGAGGTAATTCGGTTCAAGAGTTATGGCCTCGCCGGTTTTGTGATTGACGGTTATATCGCTGGCGCTACAGTCTTTTTTGACGCTAACAAGAACGGGGTACTTGATGCTAGCGAACCTTCTGCTACTACTGCGGATAACGGGGAATTCGATCTCGATCTCGACTCGAACATTTTTGACAAAAATCAAAATGGCGAACTCGATCCAGAGGAAGGCAATATTGTTGCTTTCGGCGGCATTGATACGGCAACTGGTTTGCCCTTGGAAACGCCGGTCACTGCCCCGCCTTACGCTACTGTTGTCACTTTGTTAACCAGTTTAGTAGCGGATTTAATTGACAAAGGAATTGACAGCGATCGCGCCGAATCTCTCGTCAAATCTTCTCTTTCCATTCCCGCGAATGTTGATATAACGGGTTTAGATCCGATCGCAGCTACCGAAAACGCGATCGCGGGTGGAGTAGAAACTTTGACTGCAATGGTCAAGGTACAAAACGTCATTACCCAAACTGCTGCTTTAATAGACGGTGGGTCGATTCTGGACAATACCGACAGCGTAAAAGCAGTTGTAAGTGCGATCGTTCAACAAATTCAATCGGGGACTACTCTCAATCTCAGCGATGCCAACCAGTTAGCAACAATTGTCGATCGCGCCGCCACAGCAGCGCAACAATTTGACTCGGATTTAAACACTCAGCAATTGTTGCAAATTGCCCCGGATGCAGCTAAGGTAATGGCCCAAGCAAATCAGCGCGTTGACCAAGTTGTATCCAACACTGCAACAGCTTCAATTAACCGAGAAGTTGCCCGCGTGCAAAAAGTAGCCCTAGGCGCAACCTCTGAAGACTTAAAAGCAGTCGGTACAGGTACGAAATCGATCGCCCAAGTTATTGCCGAAAATACTGGTACTGCCTTAGATACCAAAATTCAACAAACGACATTGCCCGATACACCTGCTGTGGCGGTGATTGAAGGAGAAATAGATGCGATCGCAGCAAACTCCAATCTCATCGGCACTGACGGCGACGACAGCCTCTCCGGCGACAGCGGCAGCGATACAATGGCCGGCAAACGCGGCAATGATACTCTCAGCGGTTTGGGTGGCAACGACTGGATGCACGGCAATCAAGGCAATGATTCTCTCGACGGTAGCGAGGGCGATGACACTGTTTACGGCGGCAAAGAAAGCGATAATTTGTTCGGCAATAATGGGGAAGATATCCTATTTGGAAATCGCGGTCAAGATAGCTTGAGTGGAGGTGAAGGCAATGACAGTCTTTACGGCGGTCAAGCTAGCGATATTCTGCTGGGCGGTAACGGAGCTGATTTTCTCAGTGGTGACAACGGCGATGACAGTTTGATAGGAGGAAATGGGAGCGATCGCTTCTTAATTTCAGCCAATTCTGGCAGCGATATCATTGTTGATTTTGAAGCCGGTATCGACTTCCTCGCACTTGCAGACAATTTAACCTTCTCGCAGCTTTCTATTATCCCTAGCAACAGTGCAACTTTAATCACCTTGACAGCAACTGGCGAAATTTTAGCGGCTATCACTGGCGTGACAGCTAACCAAATTAGCATCGCTGATTTCAGTTAAAATATTAGGGACACAGGCAAATCCTGTGTCCCTGAAATTCCTTTTCTAGTAAGCTGTTTTCCATTTAAATTGTGTGTCAAAAATTACTCAATTTATTGTGCGATGGGCTTCTAGCCCGTCCCGAATATGCAATTTAAACGCGCAACAGCTTAAGACTTCAGTTTTTTCTTACAGATTTGGGTCAATCAAGATTTGCATTCCTTACTACAAAAGGTCAATCAGAACTAAAGTCTTTACAAAATCCACAATTAAAAATTTGAAATTGCGGGGAGGGTAAAAATCTAAAATCTAAAATCTAAAATCTAAAATTGAGTGACTGTACTTGTGAAATAGTTTTCAGGAGGACAAGTTTATGGTAGTTATATGCGGTGACAATTTCGATAATTTGCTAGCCGGTGAAATTGGCGATGATTCCCTGTGCGGGCTGGGAGGCAATGATACTCTATCTGGTTTGGGTGGTAATGACACTTTAGATGGCGGAGAAGGAAATGATAGTCTCGCAGGTGGAGTCGGTAGCGATCGCCTTTTGGGCTACTCTGGTAACGACAGTCTCAGCGGTGGCGAAGGCAATGACAAACTTGAAGGAGGTGCCGGGAATGATCTTCTTGAGGGTGGCGAAGGCGCTGATTTAATCAGAGGAGAAGACAATAACGACAGTATCTTGGGAGGGTCTGGCAATGACTGTCTTATCGGCGGTCAAGGCAATGATACGGCGATCGGAGGAGATGGAGACGATCTCTTGTTTGGTAGCTTCAACAACGACTTGTTAATGGGTGGCAAAGATAACGATCTCCTGTTGGGAGACAGTGGGAACGACACTTTAAGAGGTGACTTAGATAATGACTACCTTAACGGCAATTCAGGAGACGATTTGCTTGAGGGAAATGAAGGCAGCGACACCCTGATTGGCGGGCCGGGCAATGACACATTAGTGGGTTACGGCTTTTCCTCAACAGTAGCACAAATTGATTATTTGATCGGGCAAGATGGAGCCGACTTATTTGTTCTCGGTTCGTCAAATGCCAGCCCTTACCTATTCTATAGCGGTGACAATGCCCATGCCGTTATTGAGGATTTTAACCGGGGCGAAGGCGACAAAATTCAAGTCGTTGGGTTCGTACAAGATCGTAATATTCCTCGCTTCTTCTTTTATCGATTTGAATCTTATGATGACGGTATGACACGGGGAACTCGGATATTTGTCGGATCGGATTTAATCGCCGACGTTAAAAATGTTACTGATGTGAATCTCTCAGATTGCGCGAGCGTTTCGACTGGGTTTACACCGCCATCGCGAGACTTTCCATCCTTGCCATCTCTGCCGGGAATTCGCTTTCCGATACCGCCGCGTCCCACTCCTTTCTCGCCCATACTGCCAGTTTTTGTGGAACGTTTGCTTCCTTTTCAATTGTGATAAAACTTACGGATGGGGGCAATCACCGATTTTTTTACGGAAGTAGGCAGGTTGCAGCCAGCAGATTTTGTTAGTAAAGACTGAAGTCCTGACTACAAAACAAGATTCGGTTGGACGATCGAACCTGTTCGGGTTACTCGATCGACCATGAGGGCGTTTGGGGCCAAAAGGTAAAGTTTTACGATCGAGATGAAATTTGGCCTCTCCGGGCAAACAGGTTTCCGGCTCGGACTGCTTTCTGTAGCTCAGCCCTACCCGCATAGTAGCTTGGGCGGATGTTGAGATTCCGAAAAAAGCCTTTTAAGTGTCCAAAAAGCGATCGCCCGCGTGAAAATTGCACGGCAATTATGTTACATTTTTTATCACAGTCTGGAATTCGATCGGGCAACGCCAGCGAGTAGGGACAAGCCACCGCTTAGTTTCCCAGGGCTTGCAGGCGATCGCACAAGAGAATTCCTTTCGTCAGCTCCAAATTTAAAAAATAGCCTCAGGCATTTGCTAGTAAAAGCAAGCTGCTCGGCGCGGGGCGACAAAAAACCTTGTGGCTGCTGCCCTGAACCTCAACCACAGCAATATTCTTTTAGGAATTCTGGCTCCATGTTTTCTAAACAAATCACCGACTCAAAAACCTACCAGTGGTTTGAGGAACGCCTGGAAATTCAGGCGCTCGCCGATGACATCACTACAAAGTATGTACCCCCGCACGTCAATATTTTCTACTGCTTGGGCGGAATTACTTTAGTTTGCTTTCTGATCCAGTTTGCCACCGGCTTCGCCATGACTTTCTATTACCGTCCCACGGTAGCAGAAGCTTTTTCTTCAGTGCAATACCTGATGACTGAAGTCAACTTCGGCTGGCTGATCCGCTCCATCCACCGCTGGTCTGCCAGCATGATGGTGCTGATGATGATTTTGCACATCTTCCGGGTTTATCTGACAGGCGGCTTCAAAAAGCCCCGCGAATTAACCTGGGTGACAGGAGTAATCTTGGCAGTCATCACTGTTTCTTTCGGTGTGACCGGCTATTCCCTGCCTTGGGATCAAATCGGTTACTGGGCAGTTAAAATCGTTTCCGGCGTCCCCGAAGCTATCCCGTTTGTCGGTTCTTTGATGGTGGAACTGCTGCGCGGCGGTGTCAGCGTCGGTCAAGGCACTTTGACTCGCTACTACAGCTTGCACACTTTTGTGTTGCCTTGGCTGATTGTAGTCTTCATGCTGGCTCACTTCTTGATGATTCGCAAGCAAGGTATCTCTGGCCCGTTGTAAGTTTTGAGTTGTGGGGGCGGTACTTTTTTTGCCCCCCGCTGAATTGTGAGTTGAAAATTCAGAATTCATCACTCATCATATTTATTTACGGTCAATACTTCCTGCGATCGCGCCGCTGATTCAGACTAACGAATACAGCGGAATCCCAGGCCCGGGTAAAACTAAAAGGAGAACACTCTCACTATGTCTATTATCAAAAAACCAGATTTGAGCGATCCCGCGCTCCGCGCTAAGCTCGCTAAGGGCATGGGTCACAACTATTACGGCGAACCAGCTTGGCCTAATGACTTGCTCTACGTTTTCCCTATAGTCATCATGGGAACGATTTCTCTGTGCGTGGGTTTGGCTGTACTAGACCCGGCTTTGGTTGGGGAAGCGGCTAATCCTTTTGCTACTCCGCTGGAAATTCTGCCGGAATGGTATTTGTGGCCTGTGTTCCAACTCCTGCGCGTTTTGCCTAACAAATTGTTGGGTATTGCTTGCATGGCTGGTGTTCCCGTGGGCTTGATTTTGATTCCGTTCATCGAGAATGTTAACAAGTTCCAAAATCCGTTCCGCCGCCCTGTTGCTACTACTGTTTTCCTGTTGGGAACTGCGGTAACTCTGTGGTTGGGTATTGGTGCTATTTTCCCGATCGACAAATCTTTCACACTGGGTCTTTTCTAAGATTTAAGTTTGCTTGATATTGACGCCTGCGGGTTTCCTGTAAAGTGCTTTTGTACTGGTGGGAAACTTTAGCGGGCGTCATTTGATTTTAGATTTTAGATTTTAGATTTTAGATTGGTGATTTTGGATTGGTGATTTTGGATGTTAGATGTTAGATTTTTGATTTTTGATTTTTGATTTATCGCTTTAAAAGTTAATAATTATCAGTAATTAATTGTGGGCGCAACGGCTGGTATAAAAGTGCCGATGCTCGATCGACTCTACACCGCCCTAGAGTCAAACTCCATTAATTTTTATTGCGGAACCTTGACAAACAGAGCTATAATATGTAAAAGGCTGGCTATCTTTTGTATAACTGCGGGAACTTCAGAGCTCTAGAATAACAGCAACTGCCCCAGGTGCAAGCTATGTCCTCAGAGAAAGCCTTAATTCTTGATTTTGCCCAGCCAGACGCGATGAAATCGATTCTCCCGATTCCCTCAATCCTGTCGAGTCACGGCACAAAATGGGAGGGAATTCACGTCGAATATCACCGTCAGCCAGCAGACGAAACTCCCGAACACTGTTTCCAACAACACAACATTGGGCTGATACTCAATTCAGTTACAGTAAACGGAATACTCAACGGGAAACACTACGGTAGCGAACCGTGGCAAAGAGGAGAGATTTTCATTGGTGGTGCTGGTACTGATTTCCAGTCAGGTGCAGTCGAAGATCCTGAATTTGTCGCGATCGCGATCGACCCTACCGACTTCGACAAAACAGTTGGCGAATCGACCAATTCAAACCTCATTGAAATTATACCGCACTGGAAAATCAGCGATCCTTTGATTCTCGGCATTGGCTGGGCCCTCAAAACCGAACTCGAATCAGGTGGATTAAACGGTACTCTTTATGTCGATGCACTGAAAAACGCGCTTTCAATGCACATACTTCACCGCTATTGTGCACAAAAACCGCATAGGCGAGATTTTGAAGGCGGTCTCGATCCTGTCAAATTGCAGATTGTTATTAACTACATAAATGACTACCTAAACCGAGATTTGCACATAGCTGAACTGGCTAACTTAGTGCAGATTAGTCCTTATTATTTCAGTCGTTTGTTCAAACAATCAATTGGAGTCACGCCCCATCTATACGTCACCAAGTGCCGGATTGAAAAAGCCAAACAGTTGTTGAAAAGGCAAGATTTATCAATAACCTATATCTCGGAGCAAGTCGGGTTTCACGACCAAAGTCACTTTAGCAAGACTTTCTGCAAAATCGTCGGTTTGACTCCTAAGAAATATCGCGCTCAACTTTAACAGCGATTTGTCGTTGGGTGGGGGCAGGTTTATGAGATTGTCGGTTTTAGGCAATTATTGTCGGTGAGGGGAGCCCCTACAGGAATTATATCTATTTGACCGGACATGATATTAATCCTGTAGGGGCGGGTTCACCAATATCTCTAATAGAAACGAGAAAGCCTATAAACCCGCCCCGGCCTTTAATCGCGGTCGATCGACCCGACACGATCAGAATCTGGTTGGAAATGCAGAAAACCAGCTACAAAAACCGAGTCCGTAGCCCGTGTTACAATTTTTAATCAACAATCCGAGAAATTTCGCAAGAAAATTGTATTTTTCGTAAATTTTTCGCAAGAATTTACTATACAGCAGAGCTGGTACTTGTATATACTTACTCGCATAACATGAACCAGGGGTACCAGCTATGAGCTCTCAAAATCAACAGGCATCTTACGGTCAAATTCCCTTAAGTTTTATTGCAAATGCTGGACAAACAGACCCCAATGTGAAATTCCAGGTAAAAGGCGCCGGTCACAGCATCTATTTCACTCCAAACGAAATCACCTTTACCGCTTTCCAGGCACCCAATGAACCGGGAAACCAAGCCACCAATTCTTCAATTGTACGCAGCAGCTTAGCCAACAGCAACCCGAATCCCACAATTTCCGGCCTGGAACAATTGCCGGGAGTTGCTAACTTTCTTGTAGGCGAAGATTCTAGTCAATGGCAGACTAATGTGCCTACTTTTAACGGCGTTGTTTATCAAAACGTCTATCAAGGAATTGACCGCGTTTTCAAAGGCACAGAAGGACAACTTAAAAGCGAGTTTCTAGTTGCACCTTTTGCAGATCCGAGTCAAATTAAGATGAATTATAGCGGTGTTAATAATATCCGCTTGCGTGACGACGGAGCACTGATATTAGAGACCCCCCTAGGCGAATTAATTGATAACGCACCGATAGTTTATCAAGATATCAACGGACAGCGGGTGAATGTTCCCGCCGCTTACAATTTATTAGGAAACGGTCAAGTTAATTTTAGTTTGGGATATTTTGACCCCACTCAACCCCTAGTTATTGACCCAGTTTTAGCTTACTCGACTTATCTAGGTGGCAGCGACAATGAAGGCGCCAACCGCATCACCGTAGATAGCACAGGTGCGGCTTACATTATTGGCACTACGCATTCTAACAATTTTCCTACTACTCCCGGTGCGTACCAAACCACGCTAGTAGGTGGAATAAGTGACATATTAGTTACCAAAATTAACCCCGAAGGAACTGCCTTAGTTTACTCTACATATATTGGTGGCCCTAACAATGATGAAGGTTTTGACATTGCGGTAGACAGTCAAGGAAATGCTTATTTAACCGGGCCAGTCAATCCGGGTTATCCAACTACAGCCGGTTCTTTTAAACCTACAGCAGATATTACGAGTGCTGCTGTAACTAAACTCAATGCGGCTGGGAATTCGTTAATTTATTCTACTTTTTTAGGCGGTAGCGCGATTGACGGTAATTTTTTCGGCGCTAGCGGGAGTAGCCTCGGCAACGGCATTAAAGTAGACAGTAGCGGTAATGCTTATGTTGTCGGGCCGACATACGGCGGTTTCCCCACCACTGACACTGCCTCCCAGTTTAATTACGGAGGCGGACTGGATGGGTTTCTTGCTAAAGTTAATCCCACCGGCAGTGCTTTAGTTTACTCTACCTACTTGGGCGGTAGCGGTACCGATGATGCTAAAGCCATTGCACTAGACAATTCTGGTAATGTCTGGGCTACCGGAAATACCAATTCGACTGACTTCCCGGGGGCAAATTTAGGCTTTCAAAATGCCATTGCAGGTGGTTATGATAATTTTGTCAGTAAATTTGACGCGAATGGTGCGCGCGCTTATTCCACTTATTTAGGTGGCAGCGGCGATGACTATGGTGCTGATATCGCTGTAGATAGTGGTGGAAATGCCTATGTTGTAGGAAATACCACTTCAACTGATTTTCCTACAGTTAATCCGATTCAAGCAGGTAATGGAGGTGGTGCTAAAGATGCTTTTGTCACCAAGATAAGTGCTAATAACTCTTTGGCTTATTCAACTTATTTGGGCGGCAGCGGAGAGGAGAATGGCGATCGCATTACTGTAGACAGTGCGGGTAATGCTTATGTGACGGGAAACACTACTTCGACTAATTTTCCGACTAAGAATGCGATTCAAAGTATCAGCGGTGGGGGGCAAGATGCTTTTATTACGAAAATCAATTCATCTGGTTCTGCCTTAGTAGATTCTACTTATCTTGGCGGCAGTGGCAACGACTTCGGTAGTGGTATTGCGGTGGATGCTTCTGGTGCAGTTTATGTGACGGGAGGTACTGCTTCTACTAACTTCCCAACAGCAACTCCTTTGCAAGCGGCGAATGGGGGAGGTGTTGCTGATGCTTTTATTACTAAAATCATTCCTGGGGGGCCACAGGTAAAGATTGTTGAGTCTGGCGGCAGCACTAATGTAGCTGAAAGCGGGACGACTGATACTTATACAGTTGTGCTGACTAATCAGCCTACTGCAAATGTGGCGATCGCACTTAATACCGACACTCAAATTCAACCGATTGCTGGCATTAGTTTCACTCCAACTAACTGGTTTGTACCGCAAACAGTGACAGTCAGTGCAGTTGATGATGCAGTAGCAGAAACTTCGCCACACAGCGGCCCGATTACTCACACTGCTATCAGTACCGATGCTAATTATAACGGCACTACAGCAAGTTTTACAGTCAATGGCACTGCTGGCAATACCGTCAATGCTAATATTACCGATAACGACACCGCAGGCGTTAGCATTACTCCTGCTAACACGACTGCGACGGAAGACGGTGCAACTGGAAGTTATACGGTTAAATTAAATACCCAACCGATCGCACCTGTTACGATTAACTTGGCTACAGGCAGTGAAATTCAACCAATTACCGCACTTACTTTTACAGCGAATAATTGGAATGTCGCTCAAACTGTTGCGGTGAAAGCAGTTGACGACAATTTAGTTGAAGGAAATCATGCAGGTGCGATCGCCCATACAGCTACCAGTACCGATACTAACTATAACAGCATCACAATTGGGGCTGTTAATGTCGCCATTACCGATAACGACACCGCAGGCGTTAGTATTACTCCTGCTAACACGACTGCGACGGAAGCCGGTGCAACTGGAACTTATAGCGTTAAATTAAATACCCAACCCATCGCACCTGTTACGATTAACGTGGCTACAGGCAGTCAAATTCAACCAATTACCGCACTTACTTTTACAGCGAATAATTGGAATGTCGCTCAAACTGTTGCGGTGGCTGCTGTTGATGACAATGCAGTTGAAGGAAATCATGCAGGTGCGATCGCCCATACAGCTACCAGTACCGATACTAACTATAACAGCATCACAATTG
>NZ_JAUBTS010000076.1:0-1258 GCF_036705105.1 Microcoleus sp. B9-D4 | reverse complement strand
GGGCTGTTAATGTCGCCATTACCGATAACGACACTGCCGATTTCAGCATTGCACCTACGAACATAACTGCTACAGAAGGCGGCGCAAATGGCAGTTACAAAATCGAGCTAACTTCGCAACCAACAGCACCGGTTACTATCAGTTTCAATACTGACAATCAACTTAATCCGATCGCCACACCTATTACTTTTGACAGCACTAATTGGAATGTTGCTCAAACTGTCACTGTCAGTGCGATCGACGACAATCTAGCACAAGGAACCCACAGCGGCACGATTTCTCACACAGCTACGAGTACCGATGCAAATTATAATGCGAAAGTCATTCCCGATGTGACAGCATCGATTACTGATAACGATAGTCCCGGTATTTCTCTTGTCCAATCAGGAGGCGGGACAGCTATTGCTGAAGGCGGTGCAACCGATAGCTACGGCGTACTTCTGACTACCGCACCTACTGCAAACGTCACGATAAATTTTGACACGGGCAATCAAATTAATGCGATCGCACCTGTCACTTTCACCCCGAATAATTGGAATGTGGCGCAAAATGTCACTGTTACGGCGATCGATGACAGCATAGCGCAAGGAGCCCGCAGCGGCACGATCGCTCACACATCTGTCAGTACAGATACTAATTATAACAACCTGACGATTTCTCCTGTGACTGCCACGATTGCTGATAACGACACGACGGGTGTGAGTATTTCACAGCAGAGCACAACTGCTACAGAAGGCGGTGCAACAGGCAGTTATACACTCAAGTTAAATTCCCAGCCAACTGCACCAGTTACGATCAGCTTTGATACGGGCAGTCAAATTAATGCGATGGGTGCAATTACCTTCGACGCTACTGACTGGAATGTTGCCAAACCCGTCACAGTAACGGCTACAGACGATGCGGCTGTGGAAGGAAATCATGCGGGGGCGATCGGGCATACTTTTACCAGTACCGATGTTAAATATAACAGCATCACAATTTCCCCTGTTAATGTCGCCATTACTGATAACGACACTGCCCCAACTCCAACTCCAACACCTCCAACTCCAACACCTCCAACTCCAACACCTCCAACTCCAACACCTCCAACCCCAACACCTCCAACTCCAACACCTCCAACTCCAACACCTCCAACCCCAACACCTCCAACTCCAACACCTCCAACTCCAACACCTCCAACCCCAACACCTCCAACTCCAACACCTCCAACTCCAACACCTCCAACCCCAACACCTCCAACTCCAACACCTCCAACTCC
>NZ_JAUBTS010000075.1:0-28240 GCF_036705105.1 Microcoleus sp. B9-D4 | reverse complement strand
AGGTAGGCGCAGGGGAATAGCAGGATGCCAGACCAGCCTACGAAGACGAAGCGATCGCGTTTGAGCCAGTCGTCGAGTACATCAAAGATGCCTCTTTCGTTCTGGGCGCGTCCGACTGCGATTGTCATTGGGGTAAAATCCTTTTGCTTGTTAAAAGACCAAGGTTTCTAATTAAAGTTAACATAACTATATATTAGAAGTTCATAAATTTCAACTAGAACAGCAGGGTTCCCCCACTAGAGGCGTACTCGATGAAAGCGTGGTTGAGAGGAAGGCCATCTTGGTTGACGATGCTCAGCAACAATCCAACTGACCCTTCGTCGCCAAGCGGCGAGGTGGCGGTGGTTGAGGAGCAAAACTTAAGTGCCCAATAGTTTCCCAAACTTATCCACAGTTGATCGCTGAGAGAAAGTTCTATGTGGAAAGTGGCAGAGTTCGCACGCATTAGTAGGAGTCCTCATGTTCTACGTTACGACGCCCAGAAAGTGAAGGCAAGTTAATTCCTGACAGAACACTAGGAAACCAGCGCATTTACTCAGAAAGTCAGTTTACAAAAATTCGTCATACTTAACTTGACTGATTAAAATTTTGGGCAGTATGATTACACCAATGCCTACAAAAGGCTTAATTATCTGGTTTGTAAACCACGGTGCAAGTCAAAACTGACCAGCCTGTCACAAGGTCGAACGGGAGCCCGCGTTTCGTTAAATTGGTTGAAAATAGTGGATGACTCATGGCTAAAAGCTTCAACCAAAATTAATTCAATTAGGGTGGGCTACACCCGAATTAACGCCTGTGGACAAGTTGCGAGCCGGCTCCCTTGGGTGAAGCAGGAAACAGACCCTTCAGGAGTCATTCTGATTGAATGGTGAGGCTTAAATAAGTTTAGCCAAGTTTTGTGTAGCAGACGAACAAACACTCTGCGCTTGCACTCAAATCCTTCACAGGGTAAGATTATCCTCTTATCTGTTGAAGAAGTTGTGAGCCAAGTAATTACCGCCAAACTCAAATTAAACCTGACTGCCGAGCAAAAAATCTCGGTAGCTCAGGTTTCTTTGGCCACTTGGGATGCGTAGTTCAGCGCATCCCAAGTGGCATTTGATAACGGTAAATCTGGCAACGGAGCTAAACTACAAAAGTTGGTCTACTCGGAGCTACGGGCATTATTTGGGCTTGGTTCCCAGATGGCGTGTAACGTGCCAAGACAAGTTGCTGCGACTTTTAAGACGCTGTGGACTAAAGCCAAGCAGAATAGCGAGGCGCTTAAAGCTGGGTATACCAAGTGGCGGTACAAGGGACTCGATCGAGCTCCCAAATACACCTCGCGGACTTGTACGCTTAATTACCAGCGCGACTACTCCTTTAAAAAGGATCGACGGGTCAGTATTAACACCCTGGGTGGTCGAATTGTTGTTCCGTTTGATGGCTACAACAAGCACATCGATCTGATGCGAGCGTCCAAGAAGATCGGTGCTGCTAAAATTGTCTACCAGAAATCCTCGAAGACTTACTATCTAATGGTGAGCTTGGAGGTGGAAACGCCTACTCTCGACCCACTGAACATCACTAGAATTTCTGGTATAGATGTGGGAATGAGATACCTCGCAGTCGAAACAGACTTAGCTAATAAGTCGAGTTTCTATTCGGGCAAGGCGGCTAGACATCGAGCCAACCGTTATCAAAAAGCCAGACAATCTCTACAGCGAAAAGACACCCGTTCGGCGAAGCGAAGATTAATCGCTTTGTCGGGACGGGAGAGACGGTTTATCGCTGATGTGAACCACCAGATTGCGAGTAAAATCGCCAAGCCTAACAGCCTGATTGGACTAGAAGATCTGACCGGAATACGCGATCGAACTAAATCTAAATCGGGCAAACGGGCAAGCAAGAAACAACGGAAAGCTAACAGGAACGTGGCTCAATGGTCGTTTGCCGAATTGCATGGCTATATCGATTACAAGGCTGTGCTGGTTGGCTCGTTAGCTACTAAAGTTCCAGCACATTACACCTCGCAAAGTTGCCCTAAATGTGGGCATACCTCAAAGGCTAATCGACCGAACAAGGGGCTGATTTTCCGCTGTGAATGCTGTGGGCATCAACTTCATGCAGATCTGGTTGGGGCGCGAAATATCGCACTTAGAACGTTGCTCGTCCGGCAAGCCTGGATGAGTACCGGGGTCTTGTCAGCACTCCCTCATGTATCGAGCCGTGAAGCCAAAGCTGAAATCCTTTCGAGGTTTTCGGAATTGAGGTGGAGTTCAGATACAAGCCCCCATCATAGCGGTACTCCGCTTGATGGCGGGTAGTTGACCATAATTAGCAGGAGTTGATACACAATCCCGATCGGTCGATCGCGATCGCCTCAGCGAAGCGTCACGCTCGGTGGACTAATTGAATTAAGATTTGGCTTTAAGGCTGTTTAATTTTATGACTGCAAAAACAATGACCTCGATCGATCCTGTCCTGCGCTACCCGGTTTTGGGATCCCGCCGCTTCAGCAATTACTGGTGGGCGACGGTGGTCAGCATTGGAGGGACTGGTTTCCTGCTGTCGGGCATTTCCAGCTACTTGCACGTTAACCTGCTGCCTTTTGCTGACCCGACTCAGCTCATTTTCATCCCCCAAGGCATTGCGATGGGTTTCTACGGTGTCTGTGGCGTGCTTTTGGCGCTCTACTTGTGGCTGACTATTCTCTGGGATGTCGGTGGCGGTTACAACGAGTTCGATCGACAAACTGGTAACATTCGGATCTTTCGCTGGGGTTTTCCCGGCAAAAACCGCAAAGTTGATTTTAATTGCAAGACATCGGAGGTGCAATCTGTGCGGGTAGACATTAAAGAAGGTCTCAATCCCCGCCGCAGTATTTATCTTAAGCTCAAAGACCGCCGTCAGTTTCCCTTGACTAGAGTCGGACAGCCGATTGCTTTGTCTGAAGTGGAAAATCAAGCGGCCGAATTGGCTCGATTTTTGCAAGTTCCCCTCGAAGGACTTTAGGGATTTTCGATTGGCGATTTGAGATTTTAGATTGGTAATGTCTCGTAGGGTGCGCCGGGCCGCGCACCTTACCTACCTGGTAAGTGAAAAAGATCGATCGGCGAGTAAGCCGGTTACCAATTTTTGAATCTATCAATTAACCATACTTCCGACAGTTTTTGATGGCCAACCGTAGAATAAGGGTTGCAAGGATCGGCGGCAAGTTCGCTATCAAAGCAAAATCGCGGTTTTCAGACTACGAACTACAAACAGTTCGGACTATTGAATTAAAATCTTTAGTTGCCAAGTCCGTAATTGACTCAAAGTGAAAATACAAATGCAAATGCAAATCAAAATTCAGCGGTGGTTGTTCTCACTTTTAATAATTGGCGCGTTGTTTGTCGGAGGATGCGGTAGTTCCCCTGTGGCAAACTCGACTCCGACACCAAATCCGGCGTCAGGTGAAAGTATTTCTTTGTCTCCGTCTCCGTCTCCTTCTCCTGCATCTGTAGCGGCGAGTTCGCAATTTAGCAATTTGCCACGATTGGAAGGAAAAGCAACGGTGGTGATGACTGTTAAAGGGGCTCCAATTACGATCGAACTCGACGGCACAAATGCGCCAATTACTGCGGGCAATTTTGTCGATTTGGTTCAGAAAGGTGTCTACGACGGGCTGGTATTTCACCGAGTCGTGCGGGAACCTCAGCCTTTTGTAGTTCAGGGTGGCGATCCCCAGGGTAAAGACCCTAAATTCCCTACGGCGCGGCTGGGAACTGGTGGTTTTATTGACCCGAAAACTACTGTAGAACGCAGGATTCCTCTGGAAATTAAAGCTCAAGGTGCTGCCAATCCGACTTACAGCGCGACGCTACAAGAAGCTGGGGTTAAGGAGAAACCCGTGTTGATGCACAGTCGCGGGGCTGTTGCTATGGCTCGATCGCAGAGTCCTGATTCGGCTTCTTCTCAGTTTTACTTTACTTTGACGGATGTACCGTTTTTGGACGGTAGCTATGCAGTTTTTGGGTACGTGAAGCAAGGGATGGATGTTGTTGATAAGATTCAAGCGGGCGATCGCATTGATAAGGCTACTGTTACTCAGGGTTTGGAAAATTTTAAGCCTGTTAGCTGAAGGTAGTCAACCAATTTTGGATTTGGGATTGTAGATTTGGGATTTTAGATTTTTGATTATCCCCACGGGATCGATCCGATGGCTTGTAAATTCTGGATTTGAGATAAGAGAATTGGATTTTAGATTTTAGATTATTCCTTTTTAATCCAAAATCTAAAATCGTCTGCCCTGATTCTTCTTTTAATCCAAAATCTAAAATCTAAAATCGGCTTAGCTATGGATGTTGTTGTTACGGGAATTGGTCTTGTTTCGGCTTTAGGCTCTCTGGAAACAAGCTGGAAAAGACTGCTGTCTGGAGAATCGGGAATCGCTCGGCATCAACCTTTTTTAGAACTTGAACGGCTACCTTTGGCTTTAATTGGCACAAAACCGGCCGATTTAATAACTTTAATTCGGCCGGTTTTAGCAGATGCTTTGCAAGATGCTAATTTGACTTGGCCATTGCCTGCTTGCGGAATTGTTATTGGCTCTAGCCGAGGTTTCCAGGCAAATTTGGAACTGTTGGCGAGGGAAGGAATAGGGAAGAAGGAAGAAGGAAGAAGGAAGAGGGAAGAGGGAAGGGAATTACCGATTCGAGATTACCAATTCCCAATTCCCAATTCTCAATTTGTGAATTTTTTGCCTCACATGGGGGCGATCGCAGCGGCGAGGGCAATTGGCTCAACGGGGCCGGTGCTGGCGCCGATGGCTGCTTGTGCGACGGGCCTACAGTCGATCGCCCGTGCTGTTGATTTAATCCGCACTGGTGAGTGTCAGCGGGCGATCGCAGGTGCTGTGGAAGCGCCTATCACACCGCTTACTCTGGCTGGATTTAGCCGGATGGGTGCTTTGGCAAATGCTGGGTGCTATCCCTTTGATGAAAATCGGGAAGGCTTTGTGATCGGTGAAGGCGGGGCTTTATTTGTATTAGAATCG
Source organism: Microcoleus sp. B9-D4 (assembly GCF_036705105.1). NCBI lineage: Bacteria > Bacillati > Cyanobacteriota > Cyanophyceae > Oscillatoriales > Microcoleaceae > Microcoleus > Microcoleus sp. B9-D4. Next base: position 23,223 of record NZ_JAUBTS010000075.1, on the reverse strand, counting down.
GCCGAGTTGGCAAGGCGTCGTGGTGCTAAAATTTACGGTCGAGTTTCCGGTTTTTGCTTGACAAATGATGCTTGTCATGCTAATGCGCCGGAGCTGGGGGGGGAAAGTGCGATCGCGGCGGTAAATCAATGTTTGAAACGCAGCAATTTAGCGGCGATTGATATAGATTTTATTCATGCTCACGGTACTGCAACTGAGTTAAATGACCGACACGAAGCACTGTTAATTGAGAAGTTATTTCACCCAGGAGTTGCTGTTAGTTCGACTAAGGGGGCGACCGGTCATACTTTGGGAGCTTCGGGAGCTTTGGGCGTGGCTTTTTGTTTGATGAGTATTAAATATCAGATGTTACCGCCTTGCGTGGGAATGAAAAAACCGGGGTTTGAATTAGATTTTGTTCGCTGTGCGCGATCGGCTATTGTCAGAAATGCGGTTTGTTTAAGTTTTGGCTTTGGCGGGCAGAATGCTGCGATCGTTTTATCTGGCGATCGTTAATTTTTGTAAACTCGGTTGATCGGCATTTAAATTACACGATCTCTCTACAGTTAAAATCTTCTGAGGTGGCCGGAGAACCCCCGCACATCCAATTTAAATCTCAAAAATAGTACAATACTTATGTATTTTAGTCAATTAACTGAGAATTTTGGTGAGATTGCTGGTGCTGCTATGCTAGTCTGGCTCTGCATCCCGACGCTAATCCTTGCGTCAAAGCCTCGGAGGCTAGAAAAGAGAGCCAGATTAAAGCAGTATTGTATTTTATTAACGCACTGATGCTGATCGGCGAAAATAGAAAAAAGAAACTGTTTAAATTAAGTCTCAGGTATTTTCACATGGATCTGGCCTCTCATCGATTTATGTCTTATTTTGAACCAGAGCAAGCTGCTCACCTTTGCCAAATAGCTGTTTTGGAGAGTTTTGCTGAGGAAACGCTGGTTTTTGAAGAAGGAGAAACAGCGGATTTTTTATATCTAGTTTTAGAAGGTAAAGTCGAGTTTAGCAAGCGGATCGAAAATCATAAATATCAAACTGTTGCTGTCGCTAACCCAGACGATTATTTTGGCGAACTCGGAGTTTTAGACGGAGAGCCTCGCAGTGCTAGAGCTGTGGCAGTTGCAGGCTCGACTTTGGCCAAAATAGACCGTGAAGAACTAATAACAACTCTCCAGTTTGCTAAAGGCAGTTCGGTACTGCAAATGTTTAGTTTCATTACTAAAAATTTACGGGATACCACGGATCAATATGTTAGCCAGTTGGTACACAAACAAAAAATGGTATTGGTAGGAGAAATGGTGAGTACAATTATTCACGATTTCAAAAGCCCTTTTACCGGAATTAAACTCTCCAGTGAAGTGCTCAAAGAAATGCACCCGGATGAGGAAACTCAGGAGTGGTGCGAACTTATTCAATTGCAGGTTCAGCGAATGTTGGGGATGGCTGAAGAAGTGTTAGAATTTTCGCGCGGCAATTCTGTATTAAATAAAAAACCAGTTAATCTAATCCAGACGTTGCAGCAGTTTCAAAAGTTGAACCGAGTTTATTTTGAAGCAGCAAAAGTAGATTTGGTAGTACGGGTGACAGAAGTGATAGTGGAAGCGGACGAAAATAAGATTTTGCGCGTTTTACAAAATTTAGTTGGGAATGCGGTTGAGGCTTTTGGCGGACGAGGGGGGCGGGTGGAGATTGCTGCGTGGCAAAGTGAGGATTGGGCAGAAATTAGCATTTACGATAACGGCCCCGGCATTCCACCGACAATTAAGGACAAGTTATTTGAACCGTTTGTGACTTATGGTAAACGGACTGGTACTGGGTTGGGAACGGCAATTGTTAAGTCGATCGTTGAGGCTCACCAAGGGAAAATTACTTATGAGTCAGAGGACGGAAAAGGCACAACTTTTTACATCCGGTTGCCGAAAACCCCGGCTTTAGCAGATAAAAATTAAGTAGGTTAGAAGATATATACTGAGGACTTTTTTACTAAGCCTCAGAGACTTGGTTTATGAGTAGATATTTTGTAATCAAACAATATTTTTCTAAGAAACCGGCTGGAAGAGCGTAAGTCATAATACTGTGTAGCGACTTGCAGAATCAAGTAGAATTGAATTAACGAAATGCTAAAAATCTGATGCCAGTTACTATTCAAACCTTACCCACAGAAGTTATCAACTTAATTGCCGCCGGCGAAGTGATTGACTCGATCGCCTCCGCGGTACGAGAATTAGTTGAAAATTCTCTGGATGCTGGCGCAACTCGCATCGTTGTTTCTGTCTGGCCCGAACAGTGGCGGGTGCAAGTTGCAGATAATGGTACAGGAATGGATCTGGAAAATTTGCGGCAGGCGGCTTCGCCTCACAGTACGAGCAAAATTACCACGGAAGCTGACCTTTACAAAATTGATACTTTGGGATTTCGTGGGGAAGCTTTGCACAGTTTAGCTCAGTTGGGCTGTTTGGAGGTTTTGAGCCGATCGAATGATTTGGGATTGGGGGATTTTTCGGAAAATCGAGAATCGGCGCAAACCCCCGCCAAATCTTCCTTTAACAAGGGGGCAATTGAAAATGCTCGATCGGGCTGGCGGGTGGTTTACAATAACGCGGGCGTTGCTGTGGAGGTGGAAACAGCGGCGATCGCTCCGGGTACGGTGGTGACTGTTGATAATTTGTTTGGCAATTGGCCTGTGCGCCGCAGTTTTTTGTCGCCCGCACAGCAAATGCGATCGATCCAATTAACCCTTCAGCAAATTGCTATTTGTCACCCGCACGTTAATTGGCAGTTGCGTCAAGGAAATACGCCTTGTTTGCACGTAACTCCTGGTAGCACAGCGGAACAACTTTTACCTCAATTTGTGCGCGGTGTGCGATCGAGCGATTTGCAGTATTTAAAAGTAAATTTGCCTTCAGTTCCTGAAAGGAATAAATCGCCAGATTATTTCGCACACACGCAATTGTTTTTGTCAAAAACACAGCCGAGTTACCAATGCCCAATTCCCGATGCCCAATTCCCAATGCCCAATGCCCCATGCCCACTTCCCAATTCCCAGTTTTTAGAATTAGTAATTGGTTTGCCAGATCGCTGTCACCGCAGGCGGCCGGATTGGGTGAAAGTTGGGGTAAATCGGCGAGTTGTGCGATCGCCCGAATTAGAGCAAACTATTCTCAGCGCCTTTGCCCGCACTTGTCCGCGCGATCGCTATCCCGTGTGTTTTGTCCACCTGCAAATTTCCCCTTCGGAAATCGACTGGAACCGCCACCCGGCTAAGGTTGAAATTTATCTGCATGATCCGAGTTTTTGGCAAGCACAAGTTAGCGCGGCAATTGCTCGTGCTTTGCACCTGAATGAGGAAGTTTTGTCGCCTGCCCCAATTCCCGATCGAGTTGGAAAATTACTGAAGGCATCGGAACAAAAAAGTGCTTACAGTGTCGGGATTTCGGCTAGGCCGAATGAGGAAGGCAGCGAAGAGGCAAAAGGTAATAAAATAGGATTGATGGAATTGAGGGCGATCGCTCAAGTTCACAATACTTACATTGTTGCCGAACATTCCAGCGGAATGTGGTTGGTGGAACAACACATCGCTCATGAGCGCGTTTTGTACGAGCAATTGTGTGCGGCTTGGCAGCTAAAATATCTGGAAAAACCCGTGATTCTCAGTCAATTATCTGCACTGCAAATTGAGAATTTATCCCGCTTGGGTTTGGAAGTAGAAAGTTTTGGGGAACAGCTATGGGCTGCCCGCGAAGTTCCTGAATTGTTAGCCGATCGAGATGACTGTGCGGATGCGCTTTTTGAACTCAGTAAAGTTGCAGATTTACAAGCTGCTCAAGTTGCGACTGCTTGCCGTAGTGCTATGCGAAACGGTACTCCTTTGAGTCTTTCTCAAATGCAAAATTTGTTGGATGAATGGCAGCAAACTCGCAATCCCCGCACTTGTCCTCACGGCCGCCCTATCTATTTTGCTTTGGAAGAATCGACTTTGGCTCGGATTTTTCGCCGCAGTTGGGTGATTGGCAAAAGTCACGGGATTTGAAAGTTGATTTGACATCCGAGGGCGTTCACCTCAATCTGGCTCGATCGAAAAAAATATCGTGAAGCTTTATTAAAAATAGTGGCGGATTTAGAGGGAAAAACTTAGAATATATTACAATTTAAATAAGGTACTGTTTTTAAGATCTTTTGGGCAACAGGCAAGATGCCTGTTCCACAAGAAAAAATGCCTGTATTACCAGAAAAAAGGTTAATTACACTACCAAAAGCTGCAACAGGCAAGATGCCGGTTCCACAAGAAAAAATGCCTGTATTACCAGAAAAAAGGTTACTTATACTAGCCAAAATGTCGGTTTACCCGAATAATCTTTGTTGTGGAACAGGCATCTTGCCTGTTCATTGTGGAACAGGCATCTTGCCTGTTCATGATATTGGTACAAAATGTAAATTAAAAATAAATCAATAATCAATATGGATTTTCCGATCGCCCGACAACTCTTTTATCGAGAAATTAATCAGCCTGATGGCTCGATCGACCTGGCGAAAGCTGCCCTTTATATGGCTTTGGAAGAATACCCAAATTTAGAGCCAGAGGAGTATCTCAACGCTCTCGACACGATCGCAGATGAAGTGCGCTCACGCCTGCCGGCACAGAATTATCCGCTGCGGATTATTCAAACTATTAACGCCTATTTATACGGGGAGTTGCAGTTTGCGGGCAATGATGTTGATTATTACGACCCCCGCAATAGCTTTTTGAATGAAGTGATCGATCGGCGTACTGGCATTCCGATATCTTTATCTTTGGTTTATTTGGAGGTTGCTCAGCGCATTGATTTTCCGATGGTGGGAATTGGGATGCCGGGACATTTTTTAATTAGACCGGATTTTGAAGATGCTGGCATTTTTGTTGATGCGTTTAACGGCGGCGAAATCTTGTTTCCTGAAGATTGTCAAGCCAGACTTTCTCAAATTTATGGTCAACCTATGGAGTTGCAGCCGGCTTTTCTCGCCCCGGTAAGTCGCCGACATTTGTTGGGGCGAATGCTGGGAAATCTGAAGGCGATTTACTTGCAACAGGGAGATGCTGTGAGGGTACTCTGGGCGATTGAACGGATTTTGCTGCTGTTTCCCGATGCGCTGGGGGAACGGCGCGATCGCGGAATTCTCTATTATCAACTGGGACGCTTGGTAGAAGCGCGCCACGATTTGGAACTATACCTGAGAAATGCTCCGAATGCTCCTGATGCTGCTAGAATTCGCCAATTGGTCGATCGGCTCGATCGGGATATGTGAACTTAAATTTGGTATCGATCGCACACTATAGCCATCCTCGCATCATTTGTAAATTTCTTACTCCCTCCCCTTGATAAGGGAAGGGTTGGGGTGGGGTCAAAAATTTACGACTCCTGCAAGGATTGCAATATAAGAGGTGAAAGCGACACTCCATAAACTGCTGCCCGACGGCCCAATTTCGCTTTTATAATTTTTGCAAAGCTATCTAAAATTGTCAAATAGCTAAGTGTAACATATAAATTGTCAATTAATACCTATCTTTTGATAGGTTAAATTTGCTTGACATGACTGTAAAATCATAGGTCATTTACCGAACTTCCGAGTCAACTTTCCAGACTGATACCCCCACTGATACCCCCACTGATACCCCCACTGATACCCGCACAGATACCCCCACTGATACCCCCACAGACGAGCCATCTAAAAAGTATTTTGACGTAAAGAGGCACAAACTCATGAACTTTCAGTTTCAACAAGGTTATCTCACCGGAATGCAACCGCTGTCAGCCCATTTAACCAAAAGAATGTCAAAGTCTTTATCATTGGGTTTGGCGCTTTTGCTGGGAACAAGTGCAGTATTCCTAAGCAGCGACAAAGCCTTTGCATTAGATAATGTTACCGTAAAATACGGTGCTGTTGACGTAACATTACCGATGAGCGACTTACAAAGCTTTGCACAAACCGGCCAAGCATCATCTCAACTGCAAAGCGTTCTGAGTCTTGCGAAACAAACTCCCGAGTCGGTGCGCGAAATATTAACGCGAGAAGTGCCTTTAGATTCCCAATTAGTAGCGCGGCTAGCAAGCACTTATTTTGGGGAAATTGTTTTCAAAGAATTAGGCGAGGTTGCTTATGCGCCGACTGCGAGGCTTCAAAGCGTGCCCGCACTGCGCGATGCTTTAGTCGCAGCTTCCAAAGATGGCAAAATATCGCTGATTGAAGTGATGCAAAATTACAGCCCTGCGGCCTTAGAAGTTGACGGCAATCAAGCGATGGTTATCTACGAGCGAGTGATTAAAGATGTGCAAGATTTGCAAGCTTTGTATCAGAATTCCCCGGCTTTGCAAAATACCGCCGGCCAAGCGGTGAATTCTGCTAGACAAATGATTTGTCAGCCCAGTCCATCAGGAAGTGCGAAATAAATAACTGAAATTCCAGGGAATTGGGAATTGGGAATTGGGAATTGGGAACTGGTGCTTTCTTTCCCTATTAGCTCTTAATTTTCATCTATTACCAATGACCCATTCCCGATGCCCGATGCCCGATGCCCAATTACCAATTATACCTTACCCATTCTTTGAGATAGTTGCTCGGCTACCCGCTTGAGTCGGCGGAGTTGGTCTTTCATATCTTTTTCCGTCCAAGGGGCTGCCAAGCGATTGAAACCAAATCTAATTAAACGATTGGGAATTTGAAATTCAAAGCGGTTAATCAAGAGAGTTCCTTGGATTTGCGGCTGGCATTCCCAACGATCGCATCCTTTGAAAAATCCGTCAAACCCCCAAACAATTAAACCTGGTTGTCGCTCCAACACAACACTCTCTAAAGAGGGTTGCAAAACTGGAATTTTTATGATAAATAAGCTGCGACTTCCTACGGCAGTATCCCATTCGCCCTGGGGATCGCAGCGTAGCAAGGGATTGAGCCACTTGTGCATTAAAGTGCGATCGACTATACAGCGCTCCACCAGAGTAGCAGCAGCGTGAATTTCAATGGATTGCTCGAAAACTTGACGAATTGACATGAGAACCTGCAACAAGGAGGGTATTACAAAACTTTGCTTAGTTTATAGTCCTTTATTTACTTGTAACGTCAATTTTTCCAGAAATTAAAAGATTGACACACTCATAAATACAGTGTATCATCTTGAAATAAAGTATATATACCGATTATGGAGTTAGTCGAAAGGCACATCATTAAACCCAATCATAGGTTTTATCGAGAAGCCGATCGACTGTCTTGGCTGTACAAAAATCTTTACAATAGCGCTAACTACATCTACCCTCAAAACTTTTTCGCTAGCCAACAAACAAACACTCTGGCTGTTTATCACGCCCTCAAAACAAGTCCTGATTACAAAGCACTGCCCGCAAAGGTAGCACAAAGCACGATCGGCTTAGTCCTCAAAGCATGGACTAGCTACTATCTGGCGGTGCGAAACTATCAAGAAGACAGCACAAAATTTAAAACCGCACCGCAACTTCCTCATGATAAAGGCTCAAGAGATCGAAAAAGAGAGGACGGGCGCTATGTAGTTGTATTTAATAGTCAAGCAGTCAACAAAAAAGCCTTAAAAAAAGGATATGCTCGTCCCTCTGGGACTAATATTTGGTGGCTGTCAAAAGTCACCTCGATTCTGGAAATCCGGATTGTTCCCAAAGTAGGTTGTTATGTTGTCGAGGTACTCGATGAAAAGTTAGAACAGCCTTTACAAGTTAATCAGAGAGTAGCTGCCATAGATTTAGGATTAAACAATCTGGCAATATTAACCTACAATGTTCCTGGGTTAGTACCGACAATCTACGAGGGACGGGGTGTTAAGTCAAGAAACCAATACTGCAATCAAGTTTCATCGGCATTGAAATCATGGCTCCCCCTAGCGCAAAAAACCAGTAAAAAACTCGCCCGATTGTGTCACAAGCGTAACTGTAAAGTGGATTACTACCTCCACACGAGGTGTTCCGCAATTATTAAAGAACTCGTTAATCATCACATGGGCTTGCTAGCGATCGGCTGGAACCATGATTTTAAAGATGGGATTAATACCGGTAAGGTTAATAATCAAAATTTTGCCTGTATTCCCCATTGCCGGTTCGTGCAAATGTTGCAGTACAAAGGACAACCTGCGGGAATTCAAGTTGTGTTAGTTGAGGAGAGTTACACCTCCAAATGTTCAGCTTTGGATTTGGAACCAATTCAACAACATTCCGACTACATTGGCAGTAGGGTAAAAAGAGGATTGTTCAGAACCCAAACAGGACGCTTCCTAAATGCCCATGTAAACGGTTGTTTGAATATTGGCCCAAAAGCAGTCGGATATGGGTGTATCCCAAATTCGAGAGAGGGTTTTGTAGTTAACCCAGTACGATTAAAAGTGTACAAACATTAAATTTAGGCGATGTCTAGATTTTTTGGAACTATTATTAAAGTTTCGTCTTCTCCTTGTCAAATCTGACGTTAACCTGAGAAAAAAATGAATGAAACTTGGCAAGAAATAACTCAACCGATATCGGGCCCCATAGCGGCGTTGTCCGATCGCGTTTTGGCACAGGCCCAGCCCGGGAATGCCCTGACAGATGCAGAACGCGGAATTAACAATTTCATTCAGGGCTCAAACATTGAAAATCTCATCTGGGCCGTCGGTATCCTGCTCATTGGCTTGATAGTATCAGCCCTCGTGTCTTCTGTCGTCGGGGGATTGCTCAAGAAGACTACGATCGACAATCGGCTGGCTGCTTGGATTACCGGCCGACCGGAAGGAGCTGGAGCTCCGCAAGTGGAAAAATGGATTTCCGCAGCGGTGTTCTGGATCATTTTTGTCTTTTTCCTAATTGCCTTTTTCAACCGGCTGAATCTAACGGCTGTCTCGCAACCCCTCAATACTTTTCTCAATCAAATTACCGGTTTCTTGCCGAAGTTAGCCGGCGCGCTAATTTGGTTGGGGATTGCTTGGGTGTTGGCAACTGTCGCCAAAATGGCCGTATCGCGGGCGATGCGGGCTTTTAGCGTGGACGAGCGCTTGAATCAGGAAGTGGGTGCAGCGCCCACTGAGCGCCCTTTGCTGCTGAGCGATACTGTGGCGAATGCACTGTACTGGTTCATCTTTCTGCTGTTTTTGCCGCTGATTCTCGACTCACTGGAAATGCAGCAGGCTCTGCTACCGGTTAATAATTTACTCAACCAAATTCTCGCGGCAATTCCGAAAATTCTGGAAGCTGTGCTGATTGGGTTTGTGGGCTGGCTGCTGGCTATGGTAGTGCGGCGGATTGTCACAAATCTATTGGCGGCTGCTGGGGCGGACGCTTTGGGCGCTCGGTTTGGAATTTCGCGGACTTCGGGCGGACAATCGCTGTCGTGGATTGTCGGTACGATCGTCTATGTTTTGATTTTGATTCCAACCGCGATCGCAGCTCTGAACGCTTTGGACATTCAGGCGATTTCGCAGCCTGCAGTCGCGATGCTCAACGACATTTTGGGCGCGGTTCCCAAAATATTCACGGCGGCGCTGATTCTGGCGCTTGCTTACATTTTGGGCCGCTGGGTAGGCGATTTGGTTACTAATATCCTGACCGGAATTGGCTTTAACAATGTCTTTTCTTGGTTGGGAGTGCAGGCACCGAAACAGTCGCTGAGGCTACCGCCAAGTTCGATCGATCCCGACGCAACGATTCTTCAGGAACCGGAACTTCCAGCCCGCACGCCTTCTGAGTTTGTCGGCATTGTGGTGCAGGTGGGCATCCTGCTGTTTGCAGTGGTGGCGGCTACCGACGTGCTGCAAATTCCAGCGCTGACGGCGATTGTTAGCGGTATTGTCCTAGTTGCAGGTCGGGTGCTGGCCGGTTTGGTGGTATTTGCGATCGGCTTGTATTTGGCGAATCTGGCGTTTAGTTTGATTGCCAGTTCTGGAACTCGCCAAGCGCGGCTTTTGGGCCAAGCGGCTCGGGTTGCGATTATTGCCTTTGTTTCGGCCTTGGCGCTGCAACAGATGGGCATTGGCAGCGATATTGTGAATTTGGCTTTCGGGCTGCTGCTTGGGGCGATCGCAGTTGGCATTGCTCTAGCTTTTGGTTTGGGCGGGCGCGAGATTGCGGCCGACCAAATTCGCGAATTGTTAGCGTCGTTTAAACAAGATAAGACGCCACGTTTGTAATTCTATAAAATGGCGTTTGTCAAGTACAAACGCCATTTTTTTATGATTAATTTCATTGTTAGGGTCGCGAAGCAATCGCAAAGCCTTTGAATTTGAGGATACAGCTATAGACTGTTCGGAAGCAGAGCTAGTCCCTAGGTAGCGAATAAATAGACAAAATAGTACACTTGTAGACAAATATGCGGTGTACCATTTTGTTTAAGCTCGCGCGTTTTCGCAAAAAAGCTGGGATTGTCAGTAAAAACACTCCAACGTTGGGACGTTTCAGGGAAATTGCCAGCCAAGCGCACCCTGTCAGGTCATCGGTTCTACACCGAAGATGATCTCTTGATAGCCAACGGATTGAAGCCCATAGAAGCCAACCGAAAAACGGTCGTTTACTGTCGAGTTTCATCCAGCGGGCAAAAGCCGGAACTCAAAAATCAGATGCTGGCAATGGAAGCTTTCTGCCTAGGTCGAGGATTAACAGTTGATGATTGGGTGTCAGAAATTGGGGGCGGACTAAATTTTAAAAGGAAAAAGTTTCTAGCAATCATGCTGTCAATGCTCAAAGGTGAAATATCAATAATTGTAATTGCACACAAAGACAGAATGTGTCGCTTTGCTTTTGAATTCATCCAAGAGCTTGCCACGTCGGTTGGATGCGAAATTGTAGTCGCCAATCAATTATCGTTGTCCCCCCAGCATGAATTAGTAGAAGATTTGATGGCGATAATCCACTGCTTCTCTTGCCGTCTATACGGTCTACGAAATTACTCCAAAGAGATCAAAGAAAACCTAAAAGATGCTATTGACAAGCCCGTACAAGACATGGCAAAATTGAGCAATCAAGAAATACAGTGTTGAGGTCGAACAATGCTTTTATCCATCAAAACAAAGTTAAAGTTAAACAAGAGCCAAGCAACAGTTATGAGTAAACACGCTGGAATAGCAAGGTTTACTTATAATTGGGGCTTGGCTACTTGGAGTAATCTTTATCAAGATGGACTGAAGCCAAATAAATACCTCCTCAAGAAATTCTTTAACAACCACGTAAAACCTGAGTTTACGTGGATTAAAGAGGCAGGTATTTGCCAAAAAATTACCCAATATGCGTTTGATAACCTTGGGGATTCTTTCTCTAGATTCTTCTCAAAAAAAGGTGGCTATCCCAAATTCAAGAAGAAGGGGCATCACGATTCTTTCACTATTGATGCGAGTGGCAAGCCTATCCCTGTGGGCGGTACATCTATAAAGTTGCCGACAATCGGCTGGGTAAAAACTCACGAGGGATTGCCTCACACAACTTGCAAGTCAATTACCATTTCGCGCACTGCCGATAGTTGGTTTATTGCGTTCGCTTACGAACAAGAGCATGAACCAACAATCAAAAGTCATGATGTTGTAGGAGTTGATTTGGGCGTCAAAGAGTTAGCTACACTTTCAACTGGCGTAGTATTTCCGAACCCAAAGCACTACAAAGCACATCTCGCAAAACTCAAGAGGTTGTCAAGGGTTCTTGCCAGAAAGGTCAAGGGTTCCGAGAATAGATACAAGGCCAAAATTCAATTAGCAAAGCATCACGCTAAGGTAGCAAATCTTAGAAAAAATACTCGGCATCAAATCACTACTTACTTATGCAAAAACCACGCAAAAATAGTAGTAGAAAATTTGAACGTTTCCGGGATGTTGGCCAATTATAAACTAGCTCAAGTAATAGCTGATTGTGGATTCCATGAATTCAAACGCCAGTTAGAGTACAAGGCTAAAAAGTTTGGCTGTGAAATAATCGTTGCCGACCGATGGTTCCCGTCGAGCAAGACCTGTTCAAACTGTGGACACATCCAAGATATGCCACTCAAAGAAAGGACTTATAACTGTGGAAGTTGTGGTCATTCGATGGACAGAGATTTAAACGCAGCAATTATGTTATCGCGGTTGGCTAAACCGTGAAAGCTTACTGAGGGATAACCGCTCCCATGCTCCCGATGAAGTAAGAAGCAGATGTCTAGACTTGTCTAGTCTTTGTGTAGCAGATTGATTCTTGTTTCTGGGCCGATGCCCCTAATTGAGAATGGTAAGAGCTGCATCGCCTGCCCTCAAACAACAAAACCTTCTCATAGAGAAGGTTTTATCACAATCGGAGCGGCGGGATTTGAACCCACGACCCCTACTACCCCAAAGTAGTGCGCTACCAAGCTGCGCTACGCCCCGACAGCTTTAACAGCTTAGCATAGAATTTCCAAAAAAGTCAAAAAACTTTTAAAACTTTTGCGGCCTGCACCAAACTCGGAACCGCAGCCGCCGGCCAAAAACCCTCGCACCTCCTGCCAGCATTCAAGATCAACTGCACGCTGTAAGCTTCGGGATAGCCTTCCACCTCCACCCACAGCAAGTCGCTTTCGGCTTCAATGGCGATTTTTTCCTCGTCCATTAACTCAGAGGCCATTTGACTCATTGTGCCGGCTAATTGCCCCAACAATCGGCAAAAATCGTTCAACTCAGCCTCCGTGAGTTCGTGAGCCCAACCGTCGCCAGCCACCAAACCCTTAAACTCCTGGGCCTCCGGGTTCCATCCCAAACGCCACCCAACACCCGTTTTAATTACACGTTCCACCATTAAGGGATTTTAGATTTTAGATTTTGGATTTTAGATTAGTAGGACTTACCCATAAATACGAAAGAAAACGGGTTTTTTACCTGTGTTAAAGGCTCAACAGCAATATTCCCGTAAAAAACCCGGTTTCTGTATCCATGAGTATTAAGGTGCCAGCAACTTCGCATCTCCCGGCTGCGGCTGCGGTATCTCCGGCGAATTCGATCGCCCTTGTGGTTTTTCCCCCGCAGGTGTGCGCCCACGCCCGGAATTCTCCGTAAAAACATCAACCAAAGCTTGAACCAAAGCATCCCGCTGTGCTCTATTTAACTTTTGAATAGCAGCACGATCCTGTTCCATTGGATTTGAGCGCAAAACGTCCTTTCCCGGATACACGCTTTCCACCAAATAATCTGGAGTCGCCCCCAGATAGTCAGCTAAACTCAACTTCCAATCAAAGCGGTAATTGGGCGGCCTTCCTTTGACAAATACGTGATATCGAATCAACCGCCCGACTAAAGTATTGGTAGGATCGACTTTTCCAGTTTCCTTAGAAATGTAGTTATTTTCGATCGGGAAATCCGGCAATTTTTCGTACACCAATTTCCACGCATCTTGCACCCTCACTTGCGGCGGCGCAGATTGTTGAGCCACCCGCTGCACTGAGGCAGACTCAGAACTCCGCAGCAGCGAAGGTTCCAAAGCCGACATACTCAGTTCCCCGGATTCCAATACCCAACTCAAAAGCGTGAAAATCGCTACACTCAAAGTAACCAACAGAAAACTTAAGCCCTGCTTTAATCTATTCACGGTTTTGACAATAATTTCAAAAATAGAATAATTTCATAAACTTACCCCCAAGCAGATGTCCTAGTTTCTAATTTTAGGATTTACGATCCTCAACCCGGTTTATTAGAAACATCAGAGTTTTTTTAACAAGGGAACTAGGAATCAACCGGGTTTCACGTCCCGCGCGCCCAAGTCTAGTTTAAGAAAGTTTTGAGTGTGGAGTTTAAAAAAATTGCTCGCAATTCACCACTCAAAACCCAAAACTCCCAAAGTCTAGATGTCTCCGATAATTTCCGGCTGAGTCAGTTCGTCCGACATCTCAAATATCGCCCGCATTACAGGTTTCATTTGATGGTCGTCCATATTGTCAAAATCTTCATATCGACGGCGTTTTGCGCGGTTCGCCACCTGCACCGTAATCCGATAGCGGTTGGATGCACCGTTAATCAACTCTTCCGCGCGACGGGTTAGCTGAGTTGAATCGAAAGTTGGACGCTTAACCATGAGACTACCTACTTTATGTAATGTTACATTCTAGTCTAGTATGTCAAGATTAATAATTTATTAACTGAGTATCATTGCTTATGCAGGTAGCAACAGCCTATTCCTTTGGTCACTTGCATCGGGGAAATTCTCATCCCCTCAAATTGGTTGCTTTCGGTGACAGCTTAATCTACGGTTTCGGCGACGGTGTAGGCGGGGGTTGGGTGGAAAGATTGCGGCGCCAGTGGATGTTACCGGAGAGTGCAGGACACGTTTTATACAATTTGGGCGTTCGGGGCGATCGGGCTTATCAAGTCTCCCAGCGGCTCGAAAACGAGTTTCGCCACCGGGGCGAGCTCAGAAACCGTGTCCCGGATGCGATTATTCTTTCCGTCGGCCTCAACGATTCGGCGAGAGTGCAGTCGCCTACCGGGCGCAGCTACACGGAGTTTGAACATTTTAAAACTGTTTTGGATCATTTGTTAAACCTGTCCCAACAACTTTGTCCGGTGATATTTGTCGGAATGGTGCCGGTGGATGAAAGTAAAATGCCTTTTCAAGATTGTTTGTATTACAGTCATGCTGATCAATATCAGTATAAAGAAGCAACAAAATTAGCTTGTCAGTTGCGGGGAATTCCCTATTTAGATATTTTTGATAAATGGATAAATCGGGGCAGTGATTGGTGGCGATCGCGCTTGATTGCAGACGGGCTGCATCCCAATGCAGCGGGCTATCAATCTTTATTTGAAGATGCGACAAGTTGGGAACCGATCGCCTCTATTAGTAATTAGTTGAGTAGTCATTAGTCATCAGTAAAAATGACGTAGTATTCGTCAGCTAGCATTATTTCCGCTACAAACTAAGACTCTCACAACTGACGCACGATCGCAAAAAACTGTGCGTCAGATTCATACTTTCCGTGCCAATTAAAAATCTCAAACCTGACGCACCCTACCACTGATTGTATTCTTGACGCTCAAGTGAAACTTGATAAAATGCTCAGTAAGTAGGTGGGTGTTGCAAACTACCAACCATTTTGTCGATCGCACTTGCGATCGCCAACAACTCCATTTCACCCCACCGCTTACCAACAATTTGCATTCCAATCGGTAAACCATTTTGAGTTTGTCCAATTGGAATTACCACGGCAGGATGTCCACTAAGATTAGAAGGCAGGGTGTAAGCCCCGTTTGCCACTGCATGAGGATAGGATCTGCCATTAACGTCAACGGCACTCCAAGCGGGACGGTGAGTAAACGCAGCGGTTGCCGCAACCGGACAAAGCCATACATCCCACGGTTCTAATGCCTCATCTATATGGGCAGTGAAGGCATCGCGCTGTGTGAGTGCCTCGAAATATCCTTTCAAACTTGGATTCAATATCTCAGGTAGCAATCTGCTGAAATCTCCCAATTTTCGGAGTTCCTTGTCGCCTTGGGTTGCGGTGCGGAAGATTAACTCTAAACTACGACGCAGGTTATATCTATCCTGCGGTTGAGCGTAGATAGTGAGGTACATTGACATCCGTCCGTAGAGATTCAATATTTGGGAAAGGTCAAAGTCTTTGGGAAGCCAGCGTTCGATTTGGACACCTGCGTCAGAGAGTGTCTGCGCGATCGACTCCATAGCTGCTCGAATTTCAGAAGCAACGGGAACTTCTGCCCATTCAGCAGTCCAAGCGATTTTTAAATTCTGCAAAGGCTTGCCAGAGGGTTGATCGAGCGGAATCGGCGGCACATCAGGGCGTCGCAGATCCGCGCCTGCAATTAACGAAAAACAGAGCCGGATGTCTTCGAGCGATCGAGCAAAACACCCCACTGTCATCATTTGCCGAATAGACAGTGGCATTCCCGGCACTTCAGGAATCTGCCCTGCTGTAGAAATACGGCGATCTGTCGGCTTTAAACCATATATGCCGCAGAAATGAGCAGGCTGACGCACCGAACCCCCGAAATCGTTCCCCAAATCTAACGGTGAAAGTCCTGCTGCGACAGCAGCGGCACTCCCCCCAGAACTGCCCCCAGGTGTGTAGTCAAGATGCCAAGGATTATTCACCCGTGGAAACAGAGAATTTGTGCTTTGATAATTGGCAGCCAGTTCCGCCATGTTGGTTTTTCCCATGATGACAGCACCTGCTGCCCGCAATCTCGCAACAGCAGTTGCATCCTGTTGAGGCACATAATCTTTGAGGGGAATATAGCCTGCTGTGGTGCGGAGTCCGGCTGTTTCAAAAATGTCTTTAATCGTGATGGGAACCCCATGTAAAGCACCCCAGTTTTCTCCTCTGGCTAGGGCTTCATCGGCAAGTCTTGCTCTAGTACGAGCATTGTCTTCATCCAAGGTACAAATGGCGTTTAATTGCGGGTTGTGCTTGGCGATTTGAGTAAGGTAAGCGTCGAGAACTTCGACGGCAGATACTTGGCGATCGCGAATCATTCGCGCTAGCTGATGGGCCGAGGCAAACGTCAGGCTACTCATAGGCAACAAACAGGTATTTCTCGATCGAGTCAATTATAGTCACTTTTAGTTAATATAGTTAACTCATATCAAACGGCTTTGTCCCTAAATCCTGTTAATTGCAGACACAAGGTAGATAAGGGAGATAAGCAACATAAGGATTTTAAGGGATTTAAGCATTTTAAAATCCCAAAATAAGCATCAAAATATTTATTTTAAAAGACCGTATCTTCCCCGCACCAGAAGTAAAATCATTCAATAATGATTACATAAGTGAGGGAAAGAGCAAGTTGGGCAGGAATCAATCAGCCTCTCAAAAGCTTAGTTCTCCTCAATAAAAAAATTGTGTAAATTGGAGAATCAAAAATGTCTGTATTACATCGCATTAAATCCGGTACATCTGTTTTATTAACATTGGGAACCGTTGCCGGAACCGCAGCGCCGATGCTAGCTCCCGCGCCTTCTTTTGCTCAGACAGCTTTTTCGGATGTTAATAATAACTACTGGGCAAAAGACTTTATCCAAGATTTGTCAGAAAGAGGAATTATCAAAGGATTTCCCGATGGTAGTTTTCGCCCGGATGCACCGGTAACGCGGGCTGAATTTGCGGCAATGATCCGTTCGGTGAAAAAATCCAAAACCCGCGATGCTGTAAGGTTTGCCGATGTTCCCTCTAATTTTTGGGCAAGCGGGGCGATCGCCGAAGCTTACGAAATGGGATGGATGTCTGGCTATCCCGGCAATGTTTTCAGGCCGACACAGCAGATTCCTCGCGTTCAAGTTGTAGTCGCTTTAAATAACGGAATGGGCTATGAGCCTACGTGCGATTTTCAAGATGTTCTCAGCTACTATAATGATGCTGGTGAGATTCAAAGTTATGCTGTCAAAAGCGTTGCTGCTGCTACTGAAAAACAGTTGGTTGTCAGCTATCCCAATCCTAAATCTCTCAAACCCAACAAGTCAGCAACGCGAGCTGAAGTAGCTGCTTTTATCTATCAAACATTAGTGAGTAGCAATCAAGCAAGAGCAATTAATTCTCCTTACATTGCTAAGGTTGATGTTAGCGAGTCTGTTGCTGTGCAAATTCCCAGGGGGGTGACTATCCCAATCGAGTATGCAAAAGGCAAGATTTTGCTCGCCCCTAATGACAAGTCTCCAATTACGCTGACTGTAGCTTCGGATATCACGGGCAATAATGGCCAAGTGCTGATACCTGAAGGCTCGAAAATTAGCGGCGAATTGCGATCGACTACTTCGGGCGTTCAGTTTGTGGCTCAAGAATTAAGTATCATCAACGGCAGCAGAGTGCCTCTCAATGCCACTTCGCAAGTGATTACTAGGAAAGAAACTGTTACCAAGGGCGTTAATGTTGGCAATCTGGTTAAGAATACGGCGTTGGGTGCAGCAGCAGCGGCGGCTATCGCAGGTGTTACGGGCGATCGGGCGATCGCGACTGAAGAGGTGCTCGGCGGTGCGGGAATCGGGACTTTGATCGGAGTATTTTTGGGCCGAGATAAAGTCGATTTGTATGCTGTTAATCCTGACACCGATTTAGATTTGCTGTTGAATTCAGATTTGGTAGTTGGTACTGCCAGCACAGACATTTGTAGCGCTCGATAGAGCCGATACTTGGAAATTTACTCAAACCCCTCGCCTTGCAGGAGAGGGGCTTTAATTTGTGTATTTTACATCGCTACAGGTGCATCTAATCCAATAATTAGCCAGGGATTTTTTTAAGTGTGAATTCCTACGGACATCCCAAACTTTCGCGAGTAGAAACTCCCGTCACGGGATTGACACCATCTGCTTTCTCGCACAGGAGAGTAACTTGATAAGCATCGATAATCGCGTCACTAAAATCAGCGCCGGAAATTGCAGCATCAAAAAACCGAGTTCGAGTCATAATTGCCTCGGAAAAATTAGCATTCGTCAAATTAGCGCCGTCGAATGTAACTCTATCTGCCAAAGCACCGGAGAGGTTGGCACCTGACAAGTTGGCATTCAACAAAACTCCCTTAGTCAAAATCGCATTAGTTAAATCAGCACCTTGAAAATTGGTTCCCCGCATTTCAGCAGCGACAAATGTTCCCCCCGCTAGATCCGAGTTGGAAAAATCGCGATCGGACAAATTAATATTTGTGTAATTAATACTTGTTTTCGGCAGGGCAAATGCAGGAGTAGCACTCAGCAGCACCCACCCACAAGCCAACACTAAACTTAAAAACAGGCTCAGGAAAATTCGGAAAACACTTTTCATGATGATGGGAATGGGGAATTGGGCATATAGCAATCCTAAATGATTCAGATAAATTTGTAGGGGTAGTGCTAAGACTGCCTACCCCCTATCTATCGGGCAACCGGGCGTGGGATTGCCCCTACAATAATTATGCAAATGATGCGAGGATTGCTATAGTTGACTGTTGACTGTTGACTGTTGACTGTTGACTGTTGACTGTTGACTGTTGACTGTTGACTGTTAACTGTTGACTGCTGACTGTTAAATGTTGACTGCTGACTAATGACTCATTAAAATCGCTTTACCCAATCTTCGCCAACGCGAAGTGTCAAGTCAGAATTGATTTCACCGGTAGAAGATGCTTCAATTTTACCGCCGCCTAACTCTTTTTGCAGTAGATTCGCTGCCTCTAAATCGCCTTGCTGAACAATAATTTGACTTTGACGCTCCTTCTGGGGCGAATCCTGCACTACAGATACATTAAAAAAGCCCTTTTTCCTGAGAAATTCAGCAACGTTTTTTGCAGTTGTCGGTTTGCTAGAAGCGTTTTGGACAGCTATTTTGAGGTTTTTGGGCAACAGGGAGTCGCTGGGATTGCGAATTCGTCCTTGTTCAAAATCCGGCACGCTCTGGTTCAAGTATTGTGTGATAATGCGATCGCGCCCGATCGCATCTACAATCCAATAACTCCTCAAATCGGCTTGTTCTGAACTAGAACTTCCCGGCAACATTACCATTTTAAAATTCTCTCGCTCCAATTGCAAACCGAAATTTGCCAGCGTCAATATTTCCTCATAATTTAGGTTTGTATCTACATATTTTTGCATCAATCGAACAATTTGTGGCAAGCGCACCAATACTGATGGACTTGCGAGGCGGTCCCGAATAGCTTGAATTAAAGATTGCTGCCGCTGAATGCGGCCGATATCTCCTAAACCATCGTTGCGAAATCGAGCAAATTGTTCTGCTTGTTCTCCGTTGAGAGTTTGCCATCCTTTAGCTAAGTTTATTTTTAACTTTTGAGCGGTATCTGTATAGGACATTGGGCGAGGTACAAATACCTCAACTCCGCCTAACAAATCGACTAATTCCCGAAACGCACTGCTGCTGACTCGCACGTATCGTTCAATTGTCGTATTGTTCAGCATACTGCTAACCAATCGCGTAGCCAAAGCTGCTCCTCCCCTGGCATTGGCTTCGCTAATTTTGCTGAAGCTAATTCCGGGAACTTCGACTTTAGTATCTCGTGGAACAGAAAGCAAACTAATAGATTTATCTCTAGGATCGAGGTGCAATAAGAGTATTGTATCGCTGCGACCATGAAAAATCTTAGGGGAATTGGCCGCCGCTTCCGGCACGCGGTCAATTCCCAATATCAAGATATTAACTGACCGCGACAGGCGGTATCCAGAGCGGTTGGAGGATAAATAGTCAAATCCCGTCGCCTCTAATACTCTATTGATAATTGGGGGTTCCACGGGAGCTAAAAGGGCGGTAATTGCCCCCAAGGTTGCCGAGATGGCGGCTGTGAAAACTAGGAAAAATAGCCCCACTATATACAGGAAGAATTTAGGCTTTTTTCGAGAGATTTGATCGACAGGTGTAACAAAGTCTCTTTTAAAAATTGACAAGTTTTTCATTGACTTGCTGTTGATTATTGCAGTTTTTCAGCTTTGCAGTAAAACTTGGGCGGTGCTTCTGGAAAGTATTTGAGCAAAGCCGGACACAGCCAGCCTTCGAGATTTTTCGATTCCCACCGATACCAGTTACCGCCGTATTCTGCTTTCAACCACAGCATTTCTGCTTGATATCCGGGAAATGGATTAGCTGAAAATAAAAGTCGGAAACCTTGAGCGGCATTGGGAATGTCTGCGACAAGCGCGTTAATCATTTCGGGGACGCCCTGAACAAATGGTTCTCGGATAAGTCCGAGTCGCTCGTCGTCAAAAACCCAGGTGTACTGTTCGCGATAGGGGTAAATTACCATCATGGCATTGGACATGGTATTTTCCTCTTTTTATTTCGTTTATTTTGTCAGCAAAAATGCAAGTCTTGATACATTATATTCTGTGGCGCGGAACTTGTGCACTATCCGGTTTGACAACCCTGTTTTAACTTAGGATTTTTCACGGGTTATTTACAAATTTTATTCGGTTTGGGCGGATTGGCGAAGTTTAGGGCTATGGGGCTTTATATCTATTTTTTTAGCTTTTTTTTATGTAAAAATTATCACTATTCAAGAGTAATAAAGGTGATTCATTGCAGGATTTTTACTCTTAGGGTGCATATTTGTATAACCATTACTACGTTTATAGTAAGGACAAATAGTCTGTATTCTCCCAAACTATGAGAACCGACACCCTAACTACAAACCTATAACTGTTTGTAGCTGGGTGTGATGTTTATTTTCGGGAAGCTCCAGCTCAAATTCTCGTCAGCTCAACCAGCGCCTTAGCCAAATATTCATACTGGGGAAAAGTATTGTAAAACTGAGCCGAAATCCTCACCAACTGCTTACTAGCATCCGGCCAAGGAATCACCGGAACTTCAATTTTAAAAATCTCCCACAGCGCCTCTTGCAAAGGTGGAATTCCTCCCTTTGCAACCACATAAGAGTGGGAGTCTGCCAGCGGCACAACAGCCATCGAACCCACCATTTCATCAGGACAAGGCAGCTGCAAATCTAATTTCTCCGCCAATATTTTTCTACCCGCCAATGCTAAAGCATGATTCTTTGCCATCAATTCCGGCCAACCGCCGCTCAACAAAGAACCCATAAAATCAATAGCTACAGGAACGCATAAATAGGGGCTAGGATCGACTGTTCCCATCCAGTCAAATTCTAATTGAAAGCGTGATTTATCAGCGCGGGGTGAGTTAGCACCGTGACTGATTGTAGTTGGTCGAATGGCATTTTGCTTGTCGCGCCGCACGTATAAAAAGCCCGCACCTTTCGGCGCGCACAGCCACTTATGGCAATTTCCCGTATAGTAAGCCGCGCCAATTTCATCTAAATTGAGTGCTAGCATCCCCGGCGCGTGAGCTCCGTCTACCAATACATCCACGCCACGGTTAGCTAACTCACCGACTAACTGTTTGATGGGAAAGATTAAACCTGTTTGGCTCACAACGTGGTCTAATAAAGCTAACTTTGTTTTCGGTGAAACGCACTTAATTATTGCTTCAATAATTTGTTCTGGTGACTCAATGGGAAAGGGGACTTCTGCTACTATTACTTTAGCGCCTGTACGCTCGGCTACAAAATTAAGTGTGTTGCGACAAGCGTTATATTCCTGATTTGTAGTGAGCAATTCGTCGCCCGGAGAAAAACAGAGCGATCGCAAAACAGCATTTACTCCCGTCGTCGCATTCGGCACAAAAGCCAAGTCATCCTCACTCGCACCGATAAATGTGGCTAACTGATTTCTTGCATTATCCAACAATGGTTCAAATTCCCGCAGTAAAAAGCGCAAGGGTTCTCTTTCCAGTTGTTCCCGAAAAATGGTTTGCGCTTCGAGTATGGGAATCGGACAAGCCCCAAAAGAGCCGTGATTAAGGAAAGTTATATCGCGATCAAGCAGCCAATATTGGTTAATCATTAGTAATTAGTAATTAGTAATTAGTAATTAGTAATCAGTCATTAGTCATTAGTCATTAGTCAGTCAACAGTCAACAGTCAACAGTCAACCGTCAACCGTCAACAGTCAACCGTTACTCATTTTACCTTTTAATTGCTCAAACTCTTCTAATGTATTGCAATTGGATAACATTACTGCTTCTTGTTCCCCTACAGGTAGAGGGATTGCGGGGATTTGATTTAACCACACTTGAAAGGAACCTCCCCCTTTGTCAATAAAACTTTGCAAGCTGGGCAGAGATTGTTGGCGGTAGAAGCCGCACAAAGGCTCCCAGCGCGAATTTTGATAAGGCACAACTGCTAAAGTAGATGGGGGAAACTCTGTTAACTGACTCGCCCACTTCTGGATAATCTGGGCATCCAACAAAGGTAAATCGCAAGCTAACAGTAAAATCCACTCGGCGGCTATTTCTTTCAATCCCTGAGTCAATGCAACCAAGGGCCCGGAGCCCGGATTGTAGTCTACCAGAAATTGGGATGTTTCGGTTAAGGTCGATCGATAGCGATCGGGCCAAGCAGTCAGAACATAAACTTCGGGGGTTACAACTGTGGCAACTTCCAACGCCCGCTGCAAGAGGGATTTGCCCTCAATTTCCAGCATAGCTTTATCCCTACCCATCCGCGAACTTTGACCGCCTGCAAGCACAATTACAGCAATTTTATGATTTGTCATTAGTCAGTAGTCAGTAGTCAGTAGTCATTAGTCAGTAGTCAGTAGTCATTAGTCATTAGTCATTAGTTATCGCAAGAATTGCCTGTTTTGAACAGGCAAGATGCCTGTTCCACAATAATTATTGGAGATGTCTAGTAGTCAGTAGTTAACGGGAGCGTGTCACTTTTGCGATGAGTATAAATACTCGTGAACCCCAGCTTGACTTTTTTACTGATGATCAGTATAT
>NZ_JAUBTS010000074.1:19260-28245 GCF_036705105.1 Microcoleus sp. B9-D4 | reverse complement strand
AACTCCAACACCTCCAACTCCAACACCTCCAACTCCAACACCTCCAACTCCAACACCTCCAACTCCAACACCTCCAACTCCAACACCTCCAACTCCAACACCTCCAACTCCAACACCTCCAACTCCAACACCTCCAACTCCAACACCTCCAACTCCAACACCTCCAACTCCAACACCTCCAACTCCAACACCTCCAATACCTCCAACACCTCCAACCCCAACCCCAACACCAACACCTCCAACACCTCCAACACCAACCCCAACACCTGCTGGAATTACCGTTAATCCTGTAAGTGGATTAATCACCACAGAATCAGGGGGAACAGCAACATTTGATGTCACACTCAACAGCCAACCTACTGCTGATGTCAAAATAGATTTAGAAAGTTCCAATACAGCAGAAGGAACAGTTTTACCTGTATCGCTGACTTTCAATCCGGGTAACTGGAATGCAGCGCAAACGGTGACGGTAACAGGTGTTAACGACAATGTTGCTGACGGCAATAAACCTTACACGATTTTTACTGCCCCTGCTGTTAGTACGGACAACAATTATAGCGGCTTAAATGCAGCCGATGTCGCTGTTACCAATAATATCCCAGCCAGAGACTTAGCTGAAAACACTGCAAGTACAGCCAAGGAAATCAATGCAGCTTCTAGTTTCAGAAATTACCCCGATGCAGTCAGCACTAACGATCCCGATTACTACGAATTCACTTTAGGTGCTCAAAATGACTTCAATTTGTCAGTCAGTGGAGTCAATCAAGATGTCAAAATAGAATTGCTTGACAGCAGTCAAAATGTCATTTCAACTGCACAAGATTCTGGTCCAGCCTCCAAGTCAATTAACCGCATTTTGGAACACGGCACTTACAATGTGCGAGTTTCTTCAGTTAATAGTGTAGAAACTCCCTACAATTTAAACTTGTCGGTTATACCTCGTCTTCCAGGTGTCACAACCACAGGATATGAAGGCCCTGCATTCACAGCTTTGCAGCCAGTTGCAACTACCCAAAACTCTTCGGGGAGCAGCAATAACAATGTCTTTTATTCCCCGTCCGAGAACAATTTTCTGTCTTCAGTGCTTTCTAGTCTTAGTGGTGGCAACAACAATGACCTAGCATATTCTTATGGTTTTGACGCCAGCGGCAACGACCCCTATCCCGAGCATAAGCGCGATGCAAGTGTATCCAGTAAACTGATCAATCTGGACAAATTCCGCGCCGCACCGCGTTTTTCCGGTATTGACGGCAGCGGTTTCTCTGTAGCGATATTAGATACTGGCATCAACTTAGATCACCAATTCTTTGGCCCTGATACTGACTCTAACGGCATCGCCGATCGCATCGTTTATAACTACGATTTTGCCGACGGCGACGCAAATGCAAGCGACCAAGACGGACACGGATCGAACATTGCCAGCATTATTGCCTCCCAAGACTCAACCTATACGGGGATGGCACCTGGGGCTAACATTATCGACCTCAAGGTGAGAAAGGATCCTCCAGCTAATGGAGGAGACGAAATTAGTAAGTTTCGGTATGTTGAACAAGCTTTGCAGTGGGTATTGGAAAATGCAGATGCTCAAAACATTGTCAGCGTTAATATGGCATTCGGCAGCGGTGAAAGTTTTTCCAGTCCTATTTCACCACCCTACGGTATTGGAGATGAACTGGCAGCATTGGCGGCGAAGAATATCATTGTTGTCTCTTCATCCGGCAACCGTTACTACCAGTACCGGTACGAGAATCCTCCAGGTGTCAACTACCCTTCAGCCGATCCGAATTCGCTGTCGGTCAGCGCAGTATATAACTCCAACATTGATAGTTTTCAGTATCGAGATTATTTTGGCGATGCGATCGCAAATACCACTGCTGCCGATCGCATAGCTCCATTTTCTCAGCGTAACGGGGCATTAACCACAGTGTTTGCTCCGGGGGCACCCATCACCGGGGCTGGGGCTGGCCTACCTGGCGAGTTCACAACCCCCTCTGGCGCTCCCATAAACATTTATCACGGTAGCAGTCAAGCTACAGCCCACATTGGGGGCATTGCAGTGTTAGCCCAACAGTTAGCACAGCAAGAATTAGGCCGCCGACTGACACCAACCGAGTTCGCCAATCTTTTGAAAGCAACCGGTGTCACCATCAATGACGGCGACGACGAAGACGACAATGTTACCTATTATACCAATTTTGATTACAAGCGCGTCGATGTGATGGCTTTGGCCCAAGCTATTATCGGCAATCGCCCCCCACAAGAGAAAATTCACCTGGGATCCCGGTACACTGCTCTCAATGTAGACGTTCCTAACGTCTACACGGACCCGGATGGCGACCTACTCACCTACACGCTAACCCTGGCTGACGACACCTCATTACAGAGCAATCCGAACAGCAGTTGGCTTGGATTGTCGTTTAACTCTGCCGCAAACACCATCCAGTTCACCGGAACTCCCCCAAGCAACTGGGGAAACTTCTACGCTAAGTTAACAGCAACAGACCCTGATGGTGCGTGTGCCAGCCAGATCATGCACATAGTGAACACAGGAAATGGCTGGGTCATCGACGGTTACATTTCTGGTGCAACTCTCTTCCTAGATGCCAACAAAAACGGCATCAAAGATACCAACGAACCATCCACCATTACCGATGCCAGCGGTAAATATAATCTCAATATTTCCTTCGAGACTTTCGACACCAACAAAAACGGAGAAATAGACCCATCAGAAGGTAATTTAGTTGCTACTGGAGGCACGGACACCGCCACCGGCTTGCCCCTAGAAACGCCAGTCACCGCACCACCAGATTCTACTGTTGTCACTCTCTTAACCAGCTTAGTTGCCGACTTAATCGATAAAGGAGTTGCACCCGAAGCAGCACAATCTCTGGTCAAATCTTCTCTGGCGATTCCCGCTGAATTTGACCTGACTAACTTCGACCCCATAGAAGCCACCAACAACAATGTACCGGGCGGTGTCCAAGTCTTAGCAGAAATGGTGAAAGTCCAAAACTTCATCACTCAAACTGCCGCTTTGATTGACGGTGCTTCTAGTGCAACTACTAACGAGATTGTCAAGGCTGTTGTCAGTTCAATTACGACTCCCATTCAATCGGGTACTGTTTTAAACCTGAGTTCTTCAGCAGCTTTAGAACCAATCATTCAGCAAGCTGCCGCTAAGATTCAGCAAATTGACTCCAATTTCAACAGTCAACAAATTACCCAAATTACATCGCAAGCTGCGACTGTAATGGCAACAGCAAATCAGCGAATTGATTCGGCTGTCTCCAACCCAACAGGAACATCCATTCCTGAAGCAGTAGCCCGCGTCCAACAAGTAACTTTGGGCGCAACAACTCAAGACTTCAAAGCAGTCGGTGCGGGAACTAAGACAATTTCCCAGGTAGTTACTGAGAATACTGGTGCTGCTTTAGATACCAAAATTCAAGCTGTGATATTACCTGCTGGGATTGCGACTCCTGTTGTCACCGGCGATGCAGATTTGGGCAGCAATTCCCCCGATCGAATTCTCGGTACGAATGGCGACGATATCCTGACTGGCGACAGCGCGAATAATGTTTTGATGGGCATGAGGGGCAATGATTCCCTCGACGGCGGGGTGGGGAATGACACTCTTTTCGGCGGCAAGGCGAACGATACTTTACTCGGAAGTAGCGGTGATGATGCCTTGTTTGGCAATCGCGGTGCTGACATTTTGAACGGCGACGATGGCAGCGATATTCTGCTGGGAGGTAACGGTGATGATTTGCTGACTGGCGGCTTGGGAAGTGATAGTTTGACGGGAGGTGATGGCAATGATAAATTCTTGCTATCTAGCAATTCTGGTATCGATATTATCTTGGATTTTGAAGATGGTAAAGATTTGCTTTCTCTAAGCAACAATCTTACTTTCTCCCAACTGTCCTTTACTCAAGAAAACAGTACAACTTTCATCCGTTCCTCAGTAAACGGAGAAATTTTAGCTGCTCTCAATGGGGTGAGTGCCAGTCTAATGAATGTCGCCGATTTTGGCTAATTTTAATAGCAAGTAGTCGCACATAACTACGGTTAGGTGCGGCTCTCAGAGATTGAGGCTAATACTTTAAATGCAGAAAGTAGATCTACTTACCAGCAATCGTTAAAAATTCCACTCAATCTCCGGGATAAGGCGAGACTGGGGCGCAGACATATTCAGTAAAACTATATCTATATTGCCACTGTGTTCACAAATAAAGATGGCTATAGTTATACTTACTGATTTTGGCTTGGCAATTAAGTGGGATTCAATACCCGCTCAATTGCCGCTCAATACCCTCTTGCTGCTAAATGCAAAGCGGGTTATGGCGAAGAATTCTCGGAGGAATTATGATGAACCTAAATTTAGATACTATTTTCTCATCGCTGATGAACCCGGCCCTGAACGAGTTTCAGGCTTGGGTTTTGCAAAACCCGGAAGAAACTCTCAGCAAAACGATGCTACCCGCGATCGCCCTGATTGAGGGTTTGATTGCCAACGAACCCACGTATTTGCAGATAAAACGGCTGGCTTTCGGAGCGAACTTTTGCTGCGCGGGGCAAGTCGTGATGGGAGAGTTTGCAACGCTGGAAAAAGCACTCACATCGCCCCAGGCGCGCGGCTGGCGGCTTGGTACTTCTGTACTCGATCCCGATCGCGCGCCCAACCAAGATGTCGGCTGCAGAAACCTTTTCCTGCTGTCTTTGTCCGATCGCGCCACTGATGGTAGCAGCAACCACGCAGCATTCCGAAGCTGTATGCAGAAGTATCTCTTCAACAGTGCGACAACGGATCGCCAAGGGGACGAAATCGCCCGACGGTTGCTGCTGAGGCTAGCTGCAGATTATGCCGAGATGTCGCACGGTGCGGGGGGAGCGTTTTTTACCGATGTCAAGCGCGGTTGGATGGGATTTTTAGTCCGATATCTGCACTACGTCATCTTTGGGATTAATCCAGACGATTCAGAGTCGATCGAACTTCTCACCGAATTGCATTACACCCGCCAAAGCCCGCTGCACTACTTCGCCGTCATCGGTAGCCTATTGGAAAGCCTGAACCTGTTTGGACACGGTAATTTGTCCACTCTAATCGAGCGTGCAGCGACTATCTATGAAAATTCCCCAGCTTTAGCCGACTTCGAGGAGAGCTCGGAAAACAACGGCATGACTAAGCGGGAATTGGCAAAGCTGATGACATCAATTATGGGGATAGCGGGACTGCAAGGCCCCCTGCACCTAGGCTACACGGCAATGGGATACCGCCCTCTCCCCGCCTATAAAGGACAGCAGACGGCCGAAATTAACCCGACTGATTTTTGGGATCAGCTCGATTTGGACGATCGCCAGTCTATCGAGCTTTTCCTCCTAGAATGTGCCCGCCTCTGGGCCCCCGTCAGCGCCACGCACCGAGTCGCGACAGAGCCTTTCACCGCAACGGTAGCGGGCAAAGAGCGCACTTTCCCCGCCGGAACCAAGGTACTGATACCGCTCAGTTTGGGGCTGCTAGACGAGGGTTTCTGGGGCTCTACGGTATACGAATTCAATGCTAAGCGCGAGAATCTGTGCCCTTTTCATATGGGTTTTCATTCGGTGGGCGATCGGAGTGCGGGACGGATTTGCCCAGCTAAAGACATCGCCCTCAAGATGCTGGTGGATGTCGTGAGTACAGTAGGCCAAGTGCGACGAGCCTCTGAGCCGAATTTGCGGCGGTAATCAATCCAAAAGCTCGCATCAGATAGCGGTTGAAACTGAGATATTACACAATTCTCAAGAACAGGCAAGATGCCTGTTCCACAAGACATTAAGTTTATTCTGGGGTGTCCTGCCCGCCCTTGAATAACTTATTGGCAATGATGCAAGATGTGAGTTGAAACCGCACGCCACATAAACGAAGTCCGATCGATCGACTAAGAAATCAAGGGGGTATCTAATAGGAAACCAAAACACAACTATTTTGAGGATAAATAATACCATGTTAATCGAACAAAAGCAACTAAAAGACATCGCGAATTGGATGAAAGTAAAACATCCAGCGGAGTTACCTGAAGTCCTGCAAGGTATCTTTTTTATGGACGGGAATGTTTTACCAGACGATTGTCTGACGATGTACAGTTCAGACTGGAATGCTGACGAACGGACGTTATTGCTGCGCGTTTTTGACCCTGTTATCTGGACATTTCATTCATCAATGGCGGGACGGATGTTACTTTATTTAGTTAAATTTTCTCGCTTCAGCTACTTGTTCCGATTCTCGGATGCAAGTTTGCAGCACGGACACATTACGCCGATAGTGTTTGGATGGTGTGTACCGCCGTGGCTGGTAGATTTTTTGATCGATCGAGATCCAAACACTCCGAATGGAGATATCTGGTATCGCACAAACTCGTTTTTCGGCAGACCTGCTGAGAGCGGATATATACTCCGCAGGGTTGTAGACAAAGATGGCAACTACACATCAGCTTTTCCAGATATGCTGTCTAAAGTTGAGAGTGATTGTTTAATCATTGCCAAAGAGTGAAAATATTTAGGAAAACTACAACACCCGCTTAATTAGGCGGGTTTTGTCGATCGAAGTGGCGGAGTTTGAACCGACGACCTCTAGGATGCCAAGTTTGATGTGATATCGTTTTCGGTTGCATCGGAATCATAAAATCGAGTCAACAGTTAACACTCAACCATTCAGTTTTTCGACCCCGAGTCTTATCAACTGCGGTAGCATCGGAATTAATATTACCCACAGGTAGGACACGGCGCCGTCCAACCGAAAACGATATTACTTCTGGCTCATCAGATGTTATTTGCCATGATTATACAGCTTATTACAGGTTCATAAAGTAGTAGGGAAAAGGCAATGCCTTTTCCCTACGGGGATTCATGGATCAGGGGTGTACGTCACAAATAACGTGGAATCTGCTGTAAAATGTTTGGTTTGACCATTTTTTTATTTGCCAACAGTCTCTTAATCCATCTTCCCTACAATATTCTCACCTAATTAATTAGCTCGATCGCACTACAGGAGTGCAAAATCTGTGGCAGTAATCACGCTTGCAGCCACATTGCTGAGAGTTGCCAAAAGTTGCCCGGAACCAGTAACTCGGATGAGAGTTGAACTATTCTCGGCAACAATGCTCAGTTGGGAGAAATCCAGACCACCAATTAAGCCGATCGAATCGAGGCCGTATTGAAAGTCTAAAATAGTCTCGCTGCCGAGGTCAATACCCAACATAAATCGATCGTTCCCGGTACCTCCAATCAGAGTATCATTCCCCTGATCTCCAAACAGCCAATCGTCCCCAGCACCGCCAAGCAAACTATCCTCATCCTTACCGCCGTAAAGAGTATCGTTCCCAGTATCCCCGTTGACAGTATCCTGACCTTCATTGCCAAACAGCAAATCGTTGCCCGAACCGCCGCATATTTGGTCTTGTCCGCCAGCAGAACCGACTGGGAGGGGGCTACCAATATCCCCGTACACTGTATCTTCCCCCTCGCCGCCACAGATAGTATCACTGCCTTCATCGCCAAACAGCAGGTTGCTGCCCAATTCGCCGACAACTAAGTCATCGCCCTTGCCAGCACGCACTGTATCATTACCCTCACCACCTACGATCGTATCTTGATTTTTCTCCCCGCTGAGGAAGTCATCGCCCGCCAAACCGAACACCAAATCGTTGCCCGTCAAATCCGGGTCGAAGGGGTTAATTGTTCCCCCGTAGATAGTATCGTTACCCTGGTCGCCAATTAAAGTATCGCTTTCTTGGTCGCCGAAAATAATGTCGTCATCTTTGCCGCCGTAAACAACATCGTCGTTCTTGCCCGCAAAGATTAAATCATCTCCAGCAACCCCATTGAGGTAATCATTACCCTCATTGCCAAAAACCAAGTCCTTGTCTATATCTGGCCCAACCGGGAAAGCACTGTTAAGTCCCCCGTAAATATTATCATTGCCCCGCAATCCTGCCAACAAATCATCGCCGTCAAAACCATTTATTTCGTCACCGTTATTAGTGCCGAGAATAGTGTCGTTGCCGTTAGTACCGTTGCGGCTATTAGTGACAGAATTTGGACTGCGAATACTGCTAATGCTGGGTAAAACAATTTGCGAACAAATGCAGTCAGCATCTTGTCCTTCTTGCGGTGGTAGTGGTGTTGGTGTTGGTGTTGGTTGGACTTGGGCGAAGGAATTGCCAAAGTTAATATTGCTAACATTAGTGCCACTGACAGCAATAATATCAGCAGGATTGGCAGTAGTTTTCGTCCAACCAGGTTGATTAACTTCCCGAACTCGATAAGTTCCCGGGCCTAAATTGGCGAAACTGTAGCCGCCCAAACTATCAGTAGAAGTATTAACTTCTCCAGCATCTAAAGAGTCATTGCTGTTAGCGTCAAGGAAGACTTGCCAGTTCGGCAAGAGCGGTTCTTGAGCATCCAAAACCCCATTGTTATTGAGGTCATTAAACTTGCTGCCGGAGATGCTAATATTTTGAAAATTGCCAAAATTAATTCCACTACGACTTTCGCCACTACCCAGATTAACCGCCGCCGGATTAGCAGTAGTTTGCGTCCAGCCAGTCTGCTGCACTTCCCGCACATTGTAGGTGCCGGGATTGAGGTTGTTGAAACTGTAATTACCAGAATTGTTAGTGGTAACAGTAGTTTCGCCCGAATCTAAAGAGTTGTTCCCGTTCGCATCGAGGAAAATTTGCCATCCCGAAAGACCAGTTTCCTCCGCATCCTGAGTACCGTTGCCATTGCCGTCGTTGAATTTAAGACCGCTGATGCTGCCTTGCTGCACGGGAGTGGGAGGCAGAGGCGGAGGGGGTGTCGGAGTTGGAGGGGGTGTCGGAGTCGGAGTCGGAGGCGGAGTGGGAGTCGGAGTCGGAACAGGTATCGTTTGGTTGCCAAAATTCACCGTAGCAGGAGTAGTTTGGCCTGCTGCCAGCGTCACTGAAACCGGATTGTCAGTAGTCG
>NZ_JAUBTS010000074.1:0-19160 GCF_036705105.1 Microcoleus sp. B9-D4 | reverse complement strand
CCGAGGATGCCGTCACCGTTGGTGTCGAGGAAAACTGTAACTCCGGGAACGCCAACTTCTCCGGCAGCTTGAGTGCCGTTGCCGTCAATGTCGTTGAATTTTATACCAGTAATGCTGCCGAGTACAGCGGGTATTGCTTGGTTGCCAAAATTCACCGTAGCAGGAGTAGTTTGGCCTGCTGCCAGCGTCACTGAAACCGGATTGTCAGTAGTCGTTTGGGTTCCTGCCGGCACGACTTCCCGGACGTTGTAAGTACCGGAGGGCAAGTTGGGGAAATTGAAGCCGCCGTTAGCATCGGTAGTTGCGGAAGTTTCGCCGGCACCGAGGATGCCGTCACCGTTGGTGTCGAGGAAAACTGTAACTCCGGGAACGCCAACTTCTCCGGCAGCTTGAGTGCCATTGCCGTCAATGTCGTTAAATTTGATGCCGGTGATGGTACTCAGCGGTACTGGTATTGCTTGGTTGCCAAAATTAACGGTAGCAGGAGTAGTTTGACCGGCTGTCAGAATCACTGAAACCGGGTTAGCCGTAGTTGTTTGGCTTCCAGGCGGTACAA
This sequence comes from Microcoleus sp. B9-D4, assembly GCF_036705105.1. Classification (NCBI taxonomy): domain Bacteria; kingdom Bacillati; phylum Cyanobacteriota; class Cyanophyceae; order Oscillatoriales; family Microcoleaceae; genus Microcoleus; species Microcoleus sp. B9-D4. The sequence continues at coordinate 18,604 of NZ_JAUBTS010000074.1, read as the reverse complement.
CTTCCCGGACATTGTAAGTGCCTGCGGGCAAGTTGCCGAAAGTGAAACTGCCGTCAGCCCCGGTAGTTGCGGAAATTTCGCCGACACTGAGAATGCCGTCACCGTTGGTGTCGAGGAAAACTGTAACTCCGGGAACGCCAAGTTCTCCGGCAGCTTGAGTGCCGTTGCCGTCAATGTCGTTAAATTTGATGCCGGTGATGGTACTCAGCGGTACGACCACGGGCACAGGCTGTGCGGAAAATTCCGAGGTGTTGCCGGCGGCGTCGGTTGCTGTGGCGGTGATTAACTGCCCTGCGGCGACTGCTGCGGGGAAAGTTTGATTGAAAGCAGCGTTGCCGACGGCATCAGTTGTTACTGCGATAGATGCGATGAAGGTTTGACCTTGGGTGCCTGGGGGGGTGTTGGCGAAAAATTGCAGGGTGAAATTGCTACTGGGTATGCTGTTGAAGGTTCCCGCGACGGTGACGCTGCCGGCGCTGGCGCTGGCGGTGGTGAGTACGGGGAAGTTTTGGAGGTTGTTGGCGCCGATGTCGGGGTCGAGAGGATCGTTGGCAGTGATACCATTGTTGCCTAGGTCGATGCCGATGCCGGCGTTGGCGAAGATGGAGTTCCTTTGGATGCGGTTGCCGATACCGGCGATGATGTTTACTCCTGAACCGAGGTTGCTGCCGATCGAATTTCCTTGATCTAGTAGTATACCGCCGATCGCATTATTGTTTGCGAGGTTAATCAATACCCCAGTAGTATTGGGCAGCGGAGTCGTACCATCGACAGCAACGCCGATGAAGTTGCCGAACAAGGAGTTGCCGACAGTGGCGGCGCCAGTAAGAACGACACCGTTACCGTTGCTGTTGCCGGAAATAATGTTGCGAGTCGCTGGGAGCGTTCCACCAATGGTATTGTTGCTTGCACCTCCCCCAATGACTACGCCAACATTAGTATTAGGGACAGCGGTGGTGCCGTCAAAATTAGTGCCGATGAAGTTGCCTGTGACAAGGTTGTTCGTGGAACCCTGATTGAGAATGGCAATACCGATATTGTTGTTGCCGGAAATCACATTTCCGCTAATAGTGTTGTTCAGTACGCCATTGATCGTAACTCCGCTGGCGTTGGGTAAGGCAGCGGTGCCTGCGGCGTTGGTGCCGACGTAGTTTCCCAGCACTCGGTTGCTCCCCGCAGGACTGCCAACGATGATGATGCCATCAGCACCATTGCCGGAAATCACGTTGCGATCGCCCGGTGCAATCCCCCCAATAGTATTAATGCTGCCACCATTCTGGACGGCGACACCAAATAAGGCATTGGGCAAAGCTGCGGTACCTGTGGCATTAGTACCGATATAGTTACCCGCTACAGTGTTGCCGTCGCTTTCGAGGGAGATGCCTGTGTTGCCAAAACGGTTAATTATCAATCCCCGCAAAGTGCTGCCACCGCCACCAGTCAAGACCCGAAAACCGCTGACAGCACCTGCACCCGCTCCATTGATTTCGATGAGCGGAGTGCTGGCGAATCCCGGTTGGGTAGCGCCGTTGATGATTGTGGGAACGGTAATATTTGGTAAGACAGAGAGAGGCGCGATCGTCTGAACGCCTGCACCGGGAATGGCAAAGTTAATATTGTGCGGCGGTGCGGCAGTGGCATTTGCTTGAGTAATCGCATCTCGCAGCGAACCCGGCCCAGCATCGTTGGTATTAGTAACAGTGAATATCGCCAAGGTGTGCGCGTAATTTGCCATTACCTCCGGCTCGATCGCCAATCCTGTTTTAATCGCTCCCGTAGCGTATTCAAGTACCCAGTTTCCGCCTTTTTGGGCACTCCCCGTAATATCTGAAGAAGCAGCAATATTAGCTTTTGTTAACTTGCTCAGCTTTTTTACAAAAGCCTCTCCTTTTTCACCTGCTGCTACGTTGCAACCGTATAGCAGAATTTCAAATCGATTTTTAATTGAGTTGACAGATGACGAAAACCACTGTTTCAAACAGTCGCGATATGTTTCTAAATTGTCCGAATTCAGGATAGTTTGCCCTAGCTGCAAACTTCCCGATTCCCCGTGAGAAATAATGTGAACGCTTTCTATACCTTTGCGGATCTGCAGTGCTTCGGCAATTTGTTCGATGCCGTCCCTGGCTCGATCAACTAAAATTACCTCTGTACCCGTTTTAACTCCTGTGGCCAGACTTTGCCAATCTTCAACTGCTGAATCTACGAATACTATTTGTTGGTTTTTCATAATTATTGTTTCCCCATGCACCTAGTTAGGTTTTCAAAATGTTGTTTCCGTGCGATGATAGTCGCTACTTCAATCCACCACAAATACGGCTAGCACAAAACCCGCCTTTAACTTAGTAAAAGTTGTACAGACAAAGCTTTACGATTATCTATTTTGGTGATTCTTGTAAATCTGTTCGAGCTGGAAAATTTCTTGAGCGCACTTTTTCATTCTCAACTTAAAAAAAACAGACCCCAGGCACAGCTAGCTTGTTCCCGATTACGGAAATTTTTCAAAAAACGTAAGTATAATTTACACAAGTTAATGTACGGTTTTTTACTAAGTACACTTTTGTGAAAAAAAATGCAACTCTACGCAAATTCCAAACCCAGAGAGTGGTAGGTATCCAGCCATTCTTCAATCTCAAATCTCCTGTCTCGAATCTCAAACCGCAGGAATGGGATTTTGGCAAATTCAGCGTGTCCCTCATAACATAGAGGAATAGTCGCCTTCATGGCATCATAGAAACTTGTCCCTCACATAATTGAAATCAATGACCGCTCAAAACTCCCCTGTTTCCCCCGTCACCTGGATAGAAGACCGAGTTCTGCTAATTGACCAAAATCGATTGCCGAAAGAATACGGTGTAGTCGAAATTAGCCGCTGCGAAGATATGGCTGAGGCGATTAAAACTATGATAGTCCGAGGTGCTCCGGCGATCGGGGTAGCAGCAGCTTACGGGATGTATTTGGGGGCGCGAGAAATCGAAACGGGCGATCGTACCGAATTTCTCGCTAAATTAGAACAAGTTGGCGAGTTATTGCGATCGACTCGTCCCACTGCGGTTAATTTGTTTTGGGCAATATCGCGAATGCTCAAAACTGCCGAGAGAACTAGCGGTTCTGTCGAACAAGTGCAAAAAACTTTGTTAGAAATGGCCAAAACCATTCAAGCAGAAGACTTGCAAACTTGTAAAGATATCGGCGACAAAGGTTTAGAAGTTCTGCCAGCTACACCCGAAAAATTGAACTTACTAACTCACTGTAATGCAGGTGCATTAGCAACAGCAGGCTACGGTACTGCTTTAGGTGTATTTCGTTCTGCTTGGCGAGAAGGAAGACTCGGAAGAGTTTTTGCAGACGAAACTCGGCCCCGTCTCCAAGGTGCAAAACTCACCACTTGGGAATGCGTGCAAGAAGGAATTCCCGTCACTTTAATAGCAGACAATATGGCCGCTCACTGCATGAAACTCGGCATGATTCACGCAGTAGTTGTCGGTGCAGACAGAATCGCTGCTAACGGCGACGCTGCTAATAAAATTGGCACTTACAGTTTAGCAATTGTTGCCAAAGCTCACAACGTTCCTTTCTTTGTTGCCGCGCCTCTATCTACCATAGATTTTGAACTTTCCGACGGCAGCAAAATCCCCATTGAAGAACGCGATCCTGTTGAAATGTATCAAGTTGGAACTACGCGAATTTGTCCTGTGGGAGTCGAATTTTACAATCCCGCTTTTGATGTAACTCCGGCGGAATTAATCTCAGGAATTATTACTGAACACGGCACGGTTGCTCCTTGGGCCTTGCAACAGTTTCAGGCCAAACAATTAGTTTGATTGTATGTTGCTCAACCGCTCATTCCACCTGTTATCTGTGAAATTAAGCAGGATTTATAGCAGTCGCAACTGGCCGATCAAAGTTGCACTTGCAGCTCTAATTCTGCCAGTTGTTTTCAGTCCCGTCTCGGAAGCTCAAGTGTCACCAACGCTTAAAGCTAAGGAAGCACAAGCGAAAAACTTTGTGGGTTCGATGAATAAAGCTCAGCAAGTTTACTATGCTGAAAAAGCAGGTTTTACAAGTTCGGTTTCCAATCTATTGGTTTATCTCGGTCTCCAAGTTAAACCTGATGCAGCCAATTACAGCTACTCGATCGGGATGGTGAAAAAAGGTGCTGTATTTAACTACGGAGTATCGAAGCAAGCTAATCTCAAAAGTTTTGTGGGGGGAGTCTTTTTGGTGGGAAACAAGACCCAAACAATCTTGTGTCTAAATGTTGCTCCTGGCAAGACTAAACCAGCTAATCCAACTAATACCAAAGGGGTTTTAGCCTGCGGTGCTAATACAGCCAAAGTTACTCAATAAATTATGTATAATTTACTGGGTAATTTAGCAAATAGCTGGATAGTAAATGCAGGTTTAGCTAAGCAATTGCTGGAACAAGAAGCTACTTTACTAGATGCTCGCGTACCTATTTTAAAGTGGTTTTGCCGTCTCCCACCAGCTATTCCCGTAACTTGGCAGGAATTTTCGCGATCGGACTTTCCGCACAAGGGAAAAATTATCGAAAATAACACAATTTTAACTCAAAAACTGCAAGCAATTGGCATTTGTCAACACAAACCTGTCATAGTCGTTGCCGATCCGGTTAAAGGGTGGGGCGAAGACGGGCGAATTGTTTGGATGTTGCGGACTTTGGGACACGAAAAAGCAGTTTTTGTCGATGGAGGATATAGGGCTTTAATCAAAACTGGAATTAATCGAGTGAAATCAGCAAACAAGCCACCGAAAACAGGAGATTTTGTAATATCTCGCAGATCGAATTGGGAAATTCAGCGGGATGAATTGAAAGCTATTTTAGGAGATGAGAATTTAGTTATTATTGACGCCAGAGAGCCGCGAGAATATGCAGGTAAAACGCCTTACGGAGAAAAGCGGGGCGGCCACATTCCCGGTGCGGTTCACCTCTATTACAAACAGTTGATGGACAAACAGGGAAAACTGCTGAGTCGTGGGGAAATTGTCGCTATTTTGCAGCAAAAAGGAGTTTCGCAGTCAACTCAAATTGTGAGTTATTGTAGTGGGGGAATTCGCTCTGCATGGTTGACTTGTGTCTTGACAAATGTGGGATTTAATGCTAAGAATTATGCAGGTTCAATGTGGGAATGGTCGGCTTCGCCGGCAGATAGCTATCCCCTTTCAATAAGCCTTTCAGGGGCGTTGCTCACAGCAACGCCCCACAAGAAAATTTAATGTTTGTCGAACAGGCCGGAAAGCCTGTTCTTCTTCAAGAAGTCGGGAATCTAAAACAAGAGCGTTTCCGGTTGAAAATCTCTAACCGACTTGTTCGATGTACTGAGCGAGATCGTCGCGCAGGCGGCTGAGTTCGGCTTCGGTGGTGACGCGCACGCGATCGTCCCGAACCGTAATCAGCACTTTCGCAGCAAAAGGAGTGGGCCAGATATTCGGGTTGCAGAAAACTTCCAAAAATACATCTCCTGCATACCGATATTCCATCGGTTTTTGGGGAGAAGCTTTAGCGCCAGCGGTTTTGGCTGCTACAGCTTTCAAGCTTTCCATCAAAGCTGCAATCTCGCTTTGCAAATCCCGCGCGGCTTGCGGGGAAAAGCTAAAGGAGACAGAACCTTCGACTAAATTCAGTGTCAGCGGAGAAAGAGACATGGGCAATGAAATTTAACATACTATTGTTAATGATAAAAAATATAGTAACCCAAAAGAAGTACATTCCATCTCAATTGGACTGCGAAACTGGTATTAATTAAAATTTGTCTCAAGAAGCTAGGCTAAATTAATGAATATAAATCTAGTCGCAAGCTAGATTCAGCAAGAGTTTTAACCTTTTATGACTTGATAAGCTTTAAACTAGAAACCAGAAAACTTGACGGCAGATAGAGGATATTTTATGGTGGCCGATAACCGTTCCGAAGTCCGCAAGGTTTTAATAATTACTTTATTACTAAATTTGCTAGTGATGGCAATTAAAGCAGCCGTGGGATGGCTGACTGGTTCCCTCAGTTTGCTGGCAGATGCTTTGCACAGTGTCACGGACAGCGCTAATAATATTTTAGGATTGGTAACTAATCATTATGCCAATCCGCAGCCCGATCGCGATCATCCCTACGGACACCAAAAATTTGATGCTCTCGGAGCTCTGGGAATAGCTGCGTTTCTGGGAATTGCCTGTTTTGAAATTCTCAGCGGTGCTGTTGAAAGGCTGATTAACGGGGGTAAAGTTGTCAAAATATCCCCAAATGAACTGTGGATTTTGCTGATTGTACTGGGGATTAATATTTTTGTCACTTTTTACGAGCGCAGAGTTGGCCAACGTCTCGGTAGCGCGATTTTAGTGGCTGACGCTCAGCACACGATGAGCGATGTTTGGGTGACAATTATGGTCATCGGCGGCTTGATTGGTGTTTGGCAAGGGCAGGTTTGGAATATACCTCAATTACAATTCCTGGATGTGTTTTTGTCTTTTCCTGTGGCTATTTTGGTGTTTAGCAGCGGTTGGAAGGTTTTAAGGGAAAATCTGCCTTGGTTGGTGGATGAAATGGCGATCGCACCGGAAGTTATTCACGCGATCGCGATCGATGTACCGGGGGTTGTCAACTGTCACTCGATCGCCTCCCGTGGCGTTGTAGGCCGTCAAGTATTTATTGAGATGCACATGATTGTGGATGCTGTGGATGTAGAAACAGCTCACCGGATTACAGAAGAAGTAGAAGCCCGTTTGGAAGAACGTTTCAGCCCTGTACGCATCTTAATTCACGTTGAGCCGCCGGCTTACCATTCCGACCAAATTAGCTACGATTCTGAAAAATGAAGGCACAACCAGTGATTTTGACACGGATATACGGATTAATTGAAGAATCGGGAAAGTATTTTTACTTACCGCAATTCCTCCACTTTTTTAAATCCTATCAATCGGGTTAGAGCGATCGCACTTAATTTAATTGCTGTTTTCCACAGGAAAAGGGGGGTTTTCCACAGAAATCGGCAAGTTTTCCACAATAGATCGATCGGCTGTCGTCGATTTCTGTCTTTCTATTTGCATAAATTCCAAGTATTTTGAATTTCTGTAGCTATTTCCCCCCGCAAATGCCAAGGTAGCAAAATCTCCACTTTTGAACCGAGAGCTCGCAGCCATCTCAACGGGTAGTGCGGATGGAATTTTTACTTTATTTTATCTGGTGCTAGCCTATCTACTCTCGATCGTAGCGGAAATTCTCCTACTCTGTTTTAGCCGACGATTCTCTTAATTCAGAGAAAGATGAAGAAATGTTTCGATCGAGTTGGATTTGGGGGTGTGAGTGCGATCGCGCCTGAGTTGTTGAAAAAGCGATCGCCTTCTGCCAAAATCAAAATTCAAGCCTCCAAAATCGATCGATGCAGCCATTTCAAAACTGCATCGATGAGATTCGGATGGTTAGGAGAAATGCGTTTTACATTGTCGCATGGTCGATCGGTGATGATTGCGATCGTGCCTCCAAAAGCACTCAGTGCAGTTAGAAAAGGTTCGGTGAATTCGCGATCGATTTTAGAGTTGTAGAACACCAAAGCAACTCGTTTTTCTACGTTTCTCAAATTCAGTCGCCAATAGGCTTTGAGCAGTGGCATAGTTGTGGGTATTCCTTCTTGTCGTTCTGGACAACCTTGCTCTACCATTTGAATGTAGATATCAGTGGCGGGATTATCTGGAGGGTTAAATTCGCTACCATCAATACAAATCAGTTGTACTGCTCGATCGAGTTCTTCATTATGGGAAACCGCAGACTGAATAACTGACAATTGCCCAACAAGCTTAAGGAGTTGAGGAGTAGAAGAGTTAGCAATAGAGATGTTTTCAAATGCCTCTAAGTCAGTACAGGATGGTTGAACGCAACAAGCGTCATAAAATTCCGTATAACTCAAGTGATTAGCACAATGCCACAGCACTGAATGAGCAATTATATATAAATCCGTGTCCAACTTAGCAACTGCATCTTCCACATAATCCTTTAGACCAAAAACTAGCCTTTGCAGTTGTGCTTTGTGAGTAATTTGTTTTAATTCGGCGGCAACCAAGTATTGAATTTGATTATCTTTGATTAAATTTACTAACTTCTCAATAATCGATTGTTTTGATAATGGTTCAATGTTAATCAAAATTTTAATACAAATAAGGCGCAATATATTATCTTTATTTGTTTGGATAATTTCAATTATTTTATCGATCAGTTCAAAATTATTTTGTTGAATTTTGGCCATCGCAATTTCTTCGCAATTAAATAATTTCCCGGTAAACTTATTTTGCATCAAATTTGTAAGGTTTAATTTTTCTGGAGCGCTAATTATTGAGACAAATTCACTATATTCTTTTTCCATAAAATAATTATTTATATTTTCTGTATCGTTACTTGTAGTTGACTTTAACTCTTCGTTTGTATTATGATATTCTTCTACTTCATTAGCAATTAATTGGGATAATTTATTAATACATTCTACAATAAAGCCTTGGTTTTCCAAATAATCAAATAAAGATTTAATTAATGAATACATAATTACTGGTTCCTGTGAGTTATCTAACAAGTCGATGATTGCTATGTTGACTTTTGAAATATCAATATCAAGTCTCTTGACTACACTAATAGCAGGAATAATATTTATGTAATTGTCTGGATTTTGACTTATGAAATTAATCAAAGCATCCAATACTTCGTGATTGTTGACTAAAGCGTTATGATTTAGGCTGAGTTTGTCTAAATGTGAAATAGCTTGCGCTTGAATCGTAAGATTTTGACTATTTAAAAATGATATTAACTTACCAATAACCACTTTGTCCAAAATCTGAGAATCCATTAAAACATTAATAATTAAAACATTGTGTAATTCGTATTGTTCATCTTCTCTCAATAAAGCATTAACTAAAAAATCACCGGCAATTTGCTTGAAATTATCATTTTTTAAAGCTATTTTTGCTACTTCTATGGCACGTCCCTCACGATCGTCTTTTAATAATTTAGGGATTAATACTTTTAAGCATTCATGCTCCGGGTTGATTTTAAATAAAACTTCCAAAAGGCTCGATAGTTCGTAAATTTCTAAATCCGTATTATTATTGATGACTTCACTTATAATATCACAGGCTTCTTTGGAAGCGTAATATTTTAACGATTCTATGATGAATTCCTCATAACCCGGAAACAGTAATTTGTATACTGTTGTTTGTGTATTCTCATCCAAGCAAACGCAATACACCCATCCAGCAATAAATTCTATTTCGCCAGATTGACACCAGTAAACTATATTTAATGGTAGCAGCTTAAGCCTATACATATTTTTCCATTTATCTTCTTTAAAATTGGTTATTGTGTCGCTCAATTCTTTCTTTAGGAGTGCTGAGATTTGGGAGCTTTCTAACCATAATATAGCTACTTCTAGCCATTGATTTTCAAATATTCGATAGCGCTCCATGAAAAATTGATAATTATCAATTACTAAAGATAAAGATGCAAAATATTCCTGGAATGTAGGATGAAAGAATGCGTAAACAGGTTCATCTGTTGCAGATTCTCGATCTACCAAATTCAGCCAACCGAGATCCCAGGCTAATTTAAACAGCCTATCGCCCATTTCTTGCTGAATTAAACTCAGTGGCAACCGAAATCTAGCATCGCTATCCAATCCTGCTATAGACAAACGACCGAGGGCTTGATGTAATTCTTCTCGCAAACCTGGTTGAGTCGCCCAATCAATAACCGTTTGGGATGGTTTCCACTCATAGAAATAGCGGACAAAGTGTTGATATAGTTCGGCTTTGGTTTCGGGTAATTCGACTTGCTTATTTTGGCTGAATATTTGACACAGTAGAGATAAGCGAAGCGGATTTTTTACGAGTTGGCGGATGCGTTCTTTTTGGGGTTCTTGCAGCTTTTTCTGTAACTCCTGTCCCCGTTGAATATTTTTTGCTTCAGCAAACCACTGCTGAATAAAATCATCTACTTGCTCTTGTTTAAACTCCTGAGTTTTGTAAGTATCAAAACCTGTGAGGGGATTCTTGAGACTGGCATCCCAAACATTGGTTCGACAGGTCAAAACAACTCGCACATTACCCAACCAATCAGTAAGCTGGTTTCGGATTTCTTCTAAGGACAAACAACTGTTCGCCCCTACAGCCATTTCATCAACACCATCGAGTAACAGCCACACCCCACCGTGACGCAAGCGTTTTTGTAGAGATGTTTTGTGAGACTTCTCTACATCAATATCAGGATAAACCAGAGCCATAGCTTCCGGCAACCATTCCTGAAGGATATAGTCTTTCAGTGTCTTTCCTTGCAAACTTGCCAGCGCAATGCAAATCGGCAAATCTTGATTATTTTCCTGAATGTGAGTGGCGATTTTATCTAACAGCGTTGTCTTTCCTGCTCCTGGTTCGCCGACAATAGCAATATGTTTATTTTTTCCAGTAGGGTTTTGTTCAATAACGTCAGTCATGAATTCATCATGTTCGTAAATTTGGGTAACGACTTCCGGTTCTAATTGATGCAACAGTTCCATAGGCACATTACCACTGCGACGCTGCTGCTGTTTCCGTTCGATTAAACCTAGTGGTACAAAAACATTAACCTCAAATCCCTGTTCAGTTGCCTTTCGTCTAATTCGCTGTTCTTTTTGCTGCAGATCTAGCATGACTAAGCAGACTTCCCGCCAATCAATATTAGTTACGTCCATAGGTGTTTGTTTTTGTTTAGAACCTCTAGACTCGGGAAGCCAATCTTCAATAAACTCAGCAGGTTGCAGTTCTAGAATCGCAGCAATTTTTTCTATGGCATCCCTTTGTATTTTTTTGCCCCAGTGTGGATGAAACAGCCTTCTAACCTGATCGTCACTATTGAGTCCTGCTGCTTCTGCAAGCGAGTCATAGGTGGTATAACCCTTTTCCCGTCTCCTGGCGTCTAAAACTGCTAACCCTTCTCTATGGGGGAGAAAACCTCTTCTTCTCGTGCTAGGTGCTGTCATTGGCTGCTGAAAGTTGTTGTGCTAGTCATCTTCTTTACTTTAGCAAACTGGACGGATTATTGGAGAGTGCAGATAAGTGCAGTTAATAATCTTGCTAACTGCACTTACTGTCTCTGGACTATACAACTTTATCTCGATAACCTCAAAGTATCGAGTTCAACTTTATATCAATGACTTGCACTTACAACTATTCAGACGAGTTCGACTTCAACAGCGATGATGATTCGCTGCAAATCTTTCCGCAATTCCAAAGCGGAGAAATCATCAACGAGTTAGAAACGATCGCTATCGATATTCTAGAGATGATTTTAGGCGATTGCTTCCGTTACTGTCCCCAAGTTCCCCTAGAAATGATCTGTTCTCGTCGAGAAACTTTCACCCGTCTTCCCATTGAACTTTGGAAATTTTGGGTGAGTTCCAGAGTCGATATCGCCTTGATGGAACGCGGCTGTGGTGCTAGTCGCAAAGCCAAACTGGTGATAGAATGTCAATCTCATTGGCACGATCGCCCAGAGGTGCAGGAGCGCGATCGCAAAAAAGCCCGACTCCTTGCATCTGTTGGCGTTCCCTTAGTATACCTGCGACCAATCGATCGAGATCGACGCTTCTATCGTTTCTACACTCCCCATGGACAAAAAGAAGTCTTCTACAACTCAATTACCCAACAAGGACGGACAGAACTGGAAGCATTTTTGCAACACTATTCAACACAGTTGACAGTTGACAGTTGACTCTTAGACTATAATTTTTCTGTGTAAGTCCTGTAATTAACACAGGACTTACAGACGGCATTTATCCAAATCGAAAATCAATAATCGACAATGGTATTACTCCCACTCGATCGTTCCCGGCGGCTTAGAAGTAATATCGTAAACCACCCGATTCACCCCCTTAACCTCATTCACAATCCGATTCGAGATCAGTTCCAACAACTCGTAAGGAACCCGCGCCCAATCAGCTTTTGCTCTGATCTACTGAATACCTTGTGCCACATATAAATGGAATATGCTGGATGATTACAAATACCGATTGCAACTTGGACAACGGTACAACATGGGTGGGAGTTGTGCGGACAAACTTTACTTTCTAAAATGTTAAAAATTGTGCATTTCGGACATTTTTTAAATATAAGTTGGTGGCACAATTATCTATCTTTATCCCTGGGCTCAATAATACCTTTATAACCGGGTTATTTACCCTTGTTAAAGGCTAATTATTCAGTTTGTTTGTCCATCAAACCCCGTTTCTGGCAACCCGTGCGTCCAGGAGTATATCTTCCTTTACAATGGTGACTTAATTCCGATTTGTGGTATATTTTCTGGGCGAGGGGATTTTTTAGGACAATGTTCGATATGAAACGTTTAAAATTAAAATCAATGCTGGTGGCGGCGATCGCGATCGCCTTTTGTTTAATTGCGATCGCCAGTTACGCCCAAGCCAACAAGACTTTAACACTGGCGACTTCCCCAGACTACCCGCCCTATGAATTTAAAGATACGGCTGTTAGCGGCAACGAAATCATCGGTTTTGACATCGATATTGCCAAATATATTACTAAAAAATTAGGCTACGAACTGAAAGTAGTTGGCATGGATTTTAACGGCTTAATTCCCGCTTTGCAGGCGGGAAGAGCCGACTTTGTGATGGCTGGAATGACTCCCACAGCAGAAAGGAAAAAAAATGTTGCTTTTTCTGACCTTTACTACGAAGCTCAAAATACAATTGTCGCCAATAAAGGCAGCAATTTGACCAAAGCTGAAGATTTAGCCGGGAAAAAAGTAGGCGTTCAACTCGGAAGCATTCAACAGGAAGCTGTGAAAAAAATGCCCGGTGTGCAACTGGCTCCTCTTAATAGGATTCCTGACATCATTCAAGAAATTAAATCGAACCGCCTCGCGGCGGGAGTGATCGAGGATACTGTCGCTACGGGTTATGCAGCAGCGAACCCGGACTTGGAATTTAACACAATCCCAAATACTGAAGAAAGCGGTTCGGCGATCGCCTTTCCGAAAGGTTCGAGATTAGTTCCAGAATTCAACCGAGTCCTCCAGCAAATGAAAGCCAGCGGTCAAATTAAGGAACTAGCTACTAAGTGGTTTTCTCGACCGATTCCGCAAGAAAATGCTCAAGCAAATCAGCCTGCGGTAGCCTCCAAGTTCGGGTTAGATTTTGGCAAAATCTTGCCGAGTTTGCCTTATATTTTGTCCGGGCTTGGGGTAACGCTAACTTTTACCTTGCTGTCGGCATTTCTGGGATTTATCTGGGGAATCGTGCTGTCTCTGTTTAAGATTTCTAGCATTAAACCGCTGTTCTGGTTTGCCACTGCTTACACCTCAATTTTTCGAGGAACGCCGCTAATTTTGCAGTTGACTTTAGTTTATTTTGCAACGCCGCAGCTTACGGGCTATAATATATCGGCGCTGCAAGCTGGCGTGATTACTTTTTTCCTGAATTCTGGGGCTTATATTTCCGAAACAATCCGCGCCGGAATTCAAGCCGTAGATAAAGGTCAAAAAGAAGCCGCCGAATCCCTTGGCGTTCCCTACAAACTGATGATGGGCGATATTATATTGCCGCAAGCATTGAAAAATATTTTGCCTGCATTGGTGAATGAAAGTATTGCTTTGCTGAAGGATTCAGCTTTAGTTTCAGTAATTGGCGTAGAAGACTTGCTGCGCCGCGCTACAATTGTGGGAGCAGAAAAGTATATTTACTTTGAACCTTTGATATTTGTCGGCGCAATTTATTATTTGATGGTGCTTAGTTTAACTTGGGGGGCCAATGTACTCGAACGCAGACTCCAAACTAGCAGTTAAGGTCGATCGCCTGTATAAATCTTTTGGCAATCTGAAGGTTTTGCGCGAGATAACTACTGAGATTCATAAAGGAGAAGTGATTGCCATTATCGGCCCTTCGGGGTGCGGTAAGTCTACTTTTTTGCGGTGTTTGAATTTACTGGAAATTCCCACTTCGGGACACATATATATTGACGGGGTGGATATTACTCTGCCGAAGGTAGATATTCTGAAAATCCGCCAGAAAGTGGGGATGGTTTTTCAGCATTTCCACTTGTTCCCGCACATGACTGTGCTGCAAAATGTGATGTATGCCCCTGTAAAGGTGAAGCAGGTGGAATCGGATGAGGCGCGTCTGAAGGGGTTAGAATTGCTGGAAAAAGTGGGTTTGTCAGATAAGGCCCAGGTTTATCCTTCTAAGCTTTCTGGGGGACAAAAACAGCGGGTGGCGATCGCCCGCTGTTTGGCTATGGAACCGGAAATTTTGTTGATGGACGAACCGACTTCTGCACTCGATCCAGAAATGGTTAAAGAAGTGTTAGATGTAATGAAAGCTTTGACGAAAACGGGAATTACAATGGCAATTGTAACTCACGAAATGGGTTTTGCCCGGGAAGTCGCCCACCGGATATTGTTTCTCGATGGCGGAAAGGTGGCGGAAGATGTGCCGCCGCAGGAGTTTTTTAGCAACCCGAAGTGCGATCGCGCCAAGCAATTTCTGGAAAAAATGCTTTAATCTGATATCGCATCCGCAATTAAATAGGTTTGTAGTTCGATCGCACATAATCTCACATTCTCAGCCCCGCACCCTACAATCACGACAATATTTAGTTTTAAATTCACCTTTTTTTACTGCGCTGATTTCGCTGGCGATCGAGTTTAGCTAAAAATGCACCCGAAACATCCGCCAGAATGCTAATTATCCGATACAAAGCCACCGCACTCAAAATTATACCCGTAGAAAAGCGATCGGACAGCAGGGCGATCGCCGTTGCTTCAAATACTCCCATTCCCCCCGGTGCTCCCGGTACGACTAAACCGACAACAAACGCAAAACAAAAAGCACCAAACAAGTTGGGAATATTGCTAAAGTCCACCGGAGTTAAAGCCATTACCGTTAGCAAAAAACCGCCGCCCCGCAATCCGATAAAACACATTTGTCCGATTAACGGCACTAAAGGATAGCGTTTAATTGGCAAATTAATTGGGCGCTTAGACTTGACACTCGATGTTTTTTTAGTTAGACTGGAGGTAGACTCTAAACGCAAAGTTTGTCGCTCGCCCCGATCCTCCCCAAGTTCTGAATTTTCCCCATTGTTCTTGGATAACTTCAACCGCTCTACAAATAGGACGATCGGATTTAAAATTCGGGGGTGAATCGCCGTTAAAATAGCAGCACAACCGACAATCCGCAACCACCAATTGAATTTTTCAAAACAAATCAACCCAATCAAAAAGCCCGCAGAAGCCATCAGCAGCGGTTCCAGCAACACGCTGAGAGTAGCAGCTTTCGGGAAAATTCCTGCCTTTTTGGCGTCCAATATTCGACCCCAAAAATGCCAAATATTCCCCGGCAAATACTTGGCAATATTAGTTTTGAGAAAAACTTGAATCGCCCAGGCGGCAGTTACAGGTTGACGGAATTCCCGCAAAATCAACATCCACACCCAGCCGACAAAAATTAGAGAAAGTAAAGTGACGCCAAGGGCGATCGCCAGCAACGGAAAACTTTCGGCTCGAATTTGGATATTCGCGACTTCTCGCCAGTGAGTTAAAAAAGCTTTGGCAATAAATAAAAACGTCCCGCCTAAAATCAAATAGCGCAAATAAGGCTTTAAATGCGACTTCGCGATGTTGAAAAAATTTTGAATTCGATGCAAGTGTTGTTTTCCCATTTTCTGATCCCGATTTTGAATTTGGGATTAAGTTATACTGTTTGAGATTTTATATTTTAGATGGGCTAAGGCGGAATTGTGCTTGATTTACACGGCATGATATGACGGAATAAATCTGTTTAACCTGAGATGTTGCACCCTTGTCAAGAACGGGCAAGATGCCCGTTCCACAATAACTCAACATTTTTGTGGAACAGGCCGAAAAGCCTGTTCCTAAACGGGCAAGATGCCCGTTCCACAATAACTCAACATTCTTGTGGAACAGGCCGAAAAGCCTGTTCCTAAACGGGCAAGATGCCCGTTCCACAATAAATCAACATTCTTGTGGAACAGGCCGAAAAGCCTGTTCCTAAACAAGTAATTGAGAAGGGTGGAACATCTTAGTTTAACCTAACCTATGCAGACCTCTACAGACTGTGCGTAATGCCCGCATTACAGACTATTTAGGGCGTTTTTAACCACAAACTTAAATTTAAAATCTAAAATTTAGATCGATATACCTCGCTAGGAGTACATTTCTATGCCCGGCCCGAGCCCTGACGGTCTTTCCTATCTTTTAGATGATAGCCCCAATAGTTTCGCCTTGACTCCGGGCTTTGTGACTCCTTATCCTAACGGACTTTTTGCCCTCGGCGGCAACGATTTTATTGTCGGTTCGTCGGATGCCGAAATAATTAGCGGTGATAATGGTAACGATCGCATTCTCGGCGGTGGTAATTCCGATACGCTGTTAGGGGGTGCGGACAACGATGTACTTAACGGCGGTGTCAGCAGCGACTTCCTGTTTGGCGATGCCGGTAGCGATACCTTGCAGGGAGGTAAGGGAGATGACGCCCTCAACGGCGGCGACGGCAGCGACGTTTTAGTGGGCGATGGGGGCAAAGATATGCTGACAGGGGGTTTGGGCCCAGATACCTTTGTCCTCCGCAGCAACTCCGCAGTCTCCGATCCGGCTGCGGCTGACGTTATTACTGACTTTAACAGTTTTGTGGATGCGATCGGACTGACTGACAATCTTACCGAAGCTGACTTGATTCTCGAAGAAATATCGATCGCCCCCGGTATTTCCAATACATTAATTAAAATTCGCCAATCCAATGCTATTTTAGGCTTGGTAGCCAACGCATCTCCACAAGACCTCGCCAATACATTCATCTCTGCAACTACCGTATTGGGCAACCAACTGGATCAAGCTCGCGATTTAGGCGTTTTGGGTGGCACTCAAACGATCGCAGACTCGGTTAACAACGCCCGGCCAGACGGCCTTTACCGCTTTACTTTGCCTGCAAATAGCGACTTTAAATTAACTGTCAGCGGTTTGACTGCGGATGTTGATCTTGCTCTAATTAAAGATATTAACGGCGACAATTCTATTGACTTCACCGATATTATTGCTTCTTCTCAACAACCGAATTTATCGCCGGAAGCGATCGACATCAACGGTTTAGCGGCAGGAACTTACTTTATCCGAGTTTATCAATACCAAGGCAGTACAAATTTCTCCCTCAATCTGTCTGCAACTCCTGCAACTGTTTCTCCTAACAATCCGAGCAACTTGCAAGGTTTTGACTCTCGTTTTGGGTTCGGTTTGGTGAATGCAGCAGCGGCAGTTGCTAAAGCTCAAGGTACTGCAACTTTCCCTGATGTTCCCGACTTGGGTGGCGACGAGTGGGGCAGAGATTTAATTAAAGCTCCAGAGGTTTGGGCCCAGGGCTTGACTGGAGACGGAATTGTGGTGGCAGTTATTGACAGCGGAGTTGACTACAATCACCCGGATTTGACGGGGAATATTTGGAGTAATGCGGGGGAAACTGGTGTTGATGCGATCGGTCGCAATAAAGCTAGCAACGGGGTTGATGATGATAGCAATGGCTTTGTTGACGATTTCCGAGGATGGGATTTTGTCAACAACGATAATGACCCGATGGATGATAACAATCACGGCACTCATATATCGGGTTTAGTTGCTGCGAAAAAAGATGGGGTTGGGATTACTGGAACGGCTCCGACTGCGAAGATTATGCCTTTGAAAATACTCGATAGGGCAGGGGTGGGTAAAATTCGGGATGAAATTAATGCGATTAATTATGCAGTAGCAAATGGAGCAAAGATCATAAATGTGAGTTTGGGCGGCCTACAGTTGAATGCTCAAGAATTGGAGGCGATTCGAGCGGTCGAAGCTCAAGGCGCGATCGTGATTTCGGCGGCGGGAAATGATGCTCGCCCACAAGTAGATTATCCGGCTCGGTTTGCCAATGAGGTAGGAATTGCTGTCGGTGGTGTTACCCGAAATGGCTTGTTTGGGGATTATTCTAACCGGGCTGGTTCGCAGGCAATTAATTATTTTGTTGCTCCGGGCGGCGACGGCGGCAGGGCGGATTCTAGTGATGTTTATTCAACTGTGCCCCTTTCTCAACCGGGGATTCCCTATCGATATTTTGCGGGTACTTCAATGGCAGTGCCGCAGGTAGCGGGGGTGATAGCTTTGATGTTGCAAGCTAATCCGAGTCTGACTCCTGCTGATATTAAGAGGATTCTTGCGGAAACTGCGAATCGAGCGGTTTGAATTAATTGATAATTGATAATTGGTAATTGGTAATTGGTAATTGGTAATGGGCTTGACATACTGTTACCAGATTTCCTAGGGGCGGGTTTCACCAACAATATCGAATTGCTACTAACAATCTACATAAACCCGCCCCCACACAACTAACAATCTACATCAACACTGATTTGTATTGAATGCGAAAAATGTACAAGGGGTTTACCGTGGGATAGGGGCGGGTTTTATAGAGCAATCCTAAATGATTATACTCGTTACCAGGAAGAGCCTGGTAACGCATATCCGGAGGAAGAGCCTCCATAGTCTGGGCCGAGGCAGAGCCTCGCTTACATCGGTTCCCAGGC
>NZ_JAUBTS010000073.1:0-29167 GCF_036705105.1 Microcoleus sp. B9-D4 | reverse complement strand
ATTTGTTTGTTTTGTAAATTTAATTCGACTCTTTACTTATCTTAACATACTTTGGTTTTTTTACACCTACCTACTTAGGTAATAATTTACATTTTCACCGCTTGTAAATCGAGTTGAATTCTGCTGCGAATTTAACCTGAAGGCGATAGTTTTAGTCAACAAATCCGGCTGATTACGAGTTTGTTGAGAATGAGCTATATCTCATTACAGAGAGTTATTTTTGGGTTCATAAGAAGAGTAAATTGAGAGTAAATATGCTTGAATATATGTCAAAAGGCGCTTCAAAACACGGAATGGAAAAATGTTAGAGTTCGAGGGACTGCTCCCAACAATTGAAGAGTTAGCTAAAGCGCCGAAATCCCCACACTATACCTGTAATCAGGTTAGTGTGGGATGAATAGGCGGGTCAAGGTAGGTACGGAGTTGACCAATTAATTTTCTTCGTCACAGATCAATTTATCAACAAATTCTCTGAGACGTTCAGGCCAGTCGGGAACAGCCTTAAGTTTCTCTTTTTGTCCTTCGTAACCTTTGAATCCGATCGTTTCCTTGTCTAGAGGGCGTTTGAGCCGTTTCTTGGCGCCGAATGTATTATTTTTCTGGAATGGCATTGACACGCGGGTTGACAGTAAGTTAACTTACATATAGCATAATCAACAAAGTCTAGGGAATGAGAACCTCTTACCAGTATCGATTACGTCCAACAAAGTTACAAGCCATTGAGATTGACAGATGGCTGTCAATGATGTGTAGCCAGTATAACTATTTGTTGGCGGATAGGTTTAACTGGTATGAGCAAAACCGTTCTCCCATCAATGCTTGTCCTCTGGTTTGCCACTTACCCCAAATGCGGGACAATCCAGATTACTACAGTCAGAAGAAGACCTTACCTCAACTCAAAAAAACTCATCCTTGGTATGTCACCACCTGCTTATACGTCCGGTGAGGCTGGCCACCACCGCCACTAACTCAGCAGCATCTACGGGTTTGGTCAAATGCATCTGAAAACCTGCTAATAGTGCCTGCTGACGATCGTCATTCCGGGCATAAGCCGTCAGCGCGATCGCGGGTAGCCTACCGCCCCGCTGCACTTCAAGTTGACGCAACTTGCGGATCAGGGAGTAGCCATCCTCATCCGGCATCCCAATATCGCTCACTAAAACATCGGGGCTGCGATCCGTTGCGGTTTCGATAATAGTCAAGGCCTCCTTTACCGAAGCCACAGCCATGACATCGGCACCATACTTTTCGAGAATCGTGCTCAGCAACTCTAGCGCGTCAGCCTCGTCCTCTACCACTAAGATTTTTAAGCCTTCAAGGGTCGGCGAGGCCTGAAACCTCCCATTCCCCTCGACGAGCGAGTTTAATGGCTCTGGATCGCTGGGTGGTAGATGGATAATCATCACGGGCAGTTTGACTGTAAAGGTCGTCCCCTGTCCTATCCCTGGACTCACTACCGTTACAGTCCCGCCATGTAATTCAACTAATTGACGCACAATGGCTAACCCTAAACCCAACCCCCCATAACTGCGAGTAGTCGTGCTGTCGTGCTGGCTGAAGCGATCGAAGACAAACGGTAGAAAGTCCGAGCTGATGCCTGTTCCAGTGTCGCTGACAGTAATTTCAACATGGGAATTAACCCGCTGCAAACTAATCTGGACTCGCCCGTCTTTAGGCGTAAATTTGAGGGCATTAGAAAGTAGATTCCACACAACTTGCTGCAACCTATCGGCATCACCCAAGAGCGGGCCAGCTTCAGAATCGAGCACGCTTTGCAGGCGAATAGACTTTGCCTCAGCCGCCAACTGTACAGACTCAATCGCCGATTCAATCACCGGCACGAGGTTGACAGGACGGACTCGGAGACGCAGTTTACCTGTGATGATGCGAGAAACATCGAGGATGTCTTCGATGAGCTGGGCTTGAGACTTCGCGTTTCGCTCGATCGTCTCCAAAGCCCGCGCCACCTTATCCTCACTCAGGCTTTTTTGCCGTAACATCGTTGACCACCCTAAGATCGCGTTGAGAGGAGTTCTGAGTTCATGAGAAAGAATCGAGAGAAACTCATCCTTGGCACGGTTAGCTGCCTCTGCGTCTGCCCGAATTATTTGTTCACGCATCAATAATTCGTCTTTGGTGCGATTAGACGCTTCCAGTTGGGAAGTGCGTTCCTGCACCCGTTGCTCTAGCTCCACATTAATCGCCTCGATACGGCGGCGACTATTTTCTAGTTCCTGGTTTGTAAGGGCAAGTTGAGCTGGACTGGGCGTATCGAGGGCGACTGGAATTAAGGGAATCAGTAAAAAGGTGAATGTATAGAAAGACCAAACACCAGTGACAGCTTTGATCAGTCCTGAAACCCAATAAATGGGGTGCCAAAGTGTCACTATTCCCATCAGGTGCGTCGTGCCGCATAAGGCAAAGATAAAAAAGAAACCCACCAGCAGCATCACCGTGTGGGCAGACAGATCCTTACGCTCAGTCGTAAAGTAAACAATGGCAACCGCCACTGAATAATAAGCGAGGGTAGTCAAGGCATCTGACGTTAAGTGCAGCCAGACTAACCCCGGTTTCCAGAGGTAGCAATGCCCGTGAGGAATGAAATTATTAGAAAAGAAGGTGCTCAAGAGGTCAGGCATATTAGTTTACGGCACTGTCAAGTTAATTTAGGGGGTTTGATCAATTCAACCAGATGACCGCAGCAGCCAGAAAAATCGCACGCCGGAAGATTCACCAGAAAACGAGCGAGAAGCCCCGGGCTTTAGACATGGGGAGGAAAACGGCTGCAACTTCAGTCGCCTTGAATCAAAATCCATAGGAATAGCCATCTTTTTTGTGAATAGGTTGACAATATTTATGGCTGATTCCTGCTATTCTTCCCTTCGCTGTAGCGATGTCGAACGAGCCGGATGCACGGCAAAGAATTCGTCCCACGTAGGAACCAACTTTCTTGCCTGCGGTGACGGTAGCGCTGACAAGATCGCCAGTTTGAAAGCCGAAATGGATTTGCTTTCTTGATTTATGGCGAGTTGGAAAGCCAAACCGATCTGTGCCACACATTTGTCGAGTACCGTGTCCTGCTGCTTTTATTAGCAGCGGTTGAGAAGTCAGCACCTTTAATTCTTCGACTTTTCCAACACAAGCTGCATCTAACCAGTGAGTTTTAGCTAAATTCAATCGAGTGCGGTTGAACTTTGTCAAGCCGCCACTGCCAGTAGAAACTGGCAAATCAGTCATGCAAAGTCGATTAAACAGTGCCCAACGAGTCGAATTAACGGCTGTCGCGTCTTTTAATGGACGTTTTGCTTGAGATTGAATCCGTTTCAAAACCTCTGGCTTTTTAGAGAGGAATTGCTCAATACCTTGAGTGCCTTTCTTTTTATTGCAAGCATCGCACGCAAGGCAAAGATTAGAAACGCGGTTAGATCCGCCTTTGGCTTTGGGATGAATGTGTTCGACCTGTAGCGGTGTATCCGTAATTCCACAATAGGCGCACTTTCTGTCCCATTTATTCAACAAATATTCGCGGATCTCGTAGCCACACAAAACGCCTTGCTGGTATTCAATTCCAGAAATTTCGGGGTTTTCTAGTTGCTGTAAATCGAACCGCACAAGTTCTTGAACAATAGAGACAATAGGAGCGAGTTTCATCAATTTAGTTACCCAGGTTAGGGTTGTTTCGACACGATGTTGTAAGCTTGGCGCTAGCCACCCTTTAGGGCGAACCCTATTTAGGAATCTCGCTGGACGATAGCGGGTATGGCGATTTCTTCTACCTCTACGCAGTGAACGGCGAGACTCCAAACTGGCTTTGATTGCTTGTCCTCGGTGAGCTAGTTCTGCACCAAAGATTATGTTTTCTCCTTGCACTAATGCGATTCCAGTAGTTTGGGAACCAGGGTCTAATTTAAGAATGATTGGTTTTTGAGGTCCTATAACGTCTGCTTTGAGAATTATTGTGAACGGATACCTTTTAAAAACAGCAGCTTTGCCAGTGGTTAGCAATTTACGAGCCAGTCCTGGGCGAATTGGATCGAGCGGTCGTTTATGGGTATCAATTACAAAAACGAAATTAGACACCAAGTCCTCCATTGCTGGGTAATGTTCGCTTCGAGAATGTTTCCTGAGCTTGTTATGTCAAAAGCACTGGTTTAACCCCGTAATCCTGTTTAACTTTTGACGACAGAGCGGAAAACTAGCGTCGCATTTTCCGGTGTCGTGACTCAAGAAACGTAGGTCTAATCCTGTCTCTGGTAAGGTTCGGGCTTTTTTCTTGCACCGCTCGGAACGAGCCGGACTTCCTAAAAGCCCCCGCTTTTAAGCGTGGGGTTCCTTACCGCCCTAGGGTGACAGCGCGTCGCGATTGCCTGATACTGCTTGAGCTTGGGGAAAAAGTTCTCAATCAAATGACCGGCTTTGTACAATTGAGCATCGTAAGTTTCCAGGGTCTTGCAATTGCGACGAGGTGAAATGACGGTGATCTTCCCCTCGGCATTGAGGCGGTCAATCACACGCTGATCTGG
The DNA here is from genome assembly GCF_036705105.1 of Microcoleus sp. B9-D4. Classification (NCBI taxonomy): domain Bacteria; kingdom Bacillati; phylum Cyanobacteriota; class Cyanophyceae; order Oscillatoriales; family Microcoleaceae; genus Microcoleus; species Microcoleus sp. B9-D4. Next base: position 24,644 of record NZ_JAUBTS010000073.1, on the reverse strand, counting down.
ATCATAGCCCTTGTTAGCCAGCAGTGTATCCGCCACCAGTAATGGCTGCAGTTGGTCGCCTCCTGCTCGCGTCACCAGTTTGTCGGGGGGTGAGGTGAAACTCCAACGGATTGCCCAACGCATCCACGCGATCGCATGAATCTTGTTACTCAATCGCCCTTTGCTGCGTCCAATTGCTTCATTCCTACGCTCCTCAAAAAGCTCAGCAGGAAGATGTTTCTTTCAAGTGGGAAAATGCCTGAATTAAAACTAAGTGTACCGCCGGGGAAATAGTAGGTAAATGTGCTTTAATATATGTCGTCAAAATTCGCTCCTAAAAACGAAAATAAAAAATGTTAGAGTTCGATCGCCTGTTCCAAACAATCGAAGAATTAGTAATGCTGCACTCACCCAGCGGTGCGGAATCGGAAATTAACCAGCGGTTGATGGAAAAATTCGCCGCCCTGGGAGTGAATGCTTGGGTCGATCGCGCGGACAATGCGATCGCCCTAATTAAGGGTCGCAATCCCGAAAAGTCGATCGCCATTACCGCCCACAAAGACGAAATTGGGGCCCTAGTTAAAACAATAGGCGAGAGTGGCCGCGTGGAAGTCCGCAGATTGGGCGGCGCATTTCCTTGGGTTTACGGCGAAGGCGTGGTGGATTTGCTCGGAGACAAGCAAACAATTAGCGGCATTCTCAGCTTTGGTTCCCGCCATGTTTCTCACGAATCTCCTCAGAAAGCTCAGCAGGAAGATGTTTCTTTAAAGTGGGAAAATGCCTGGATCGAAACTAAGTGTACCGCCGAGGAATTAGCCGAGGCCGGAATTCGACCGGGCACGCGGATGGTGGTGGGAAAGCACCGCAAGCGCCCGCTGCGGTTGAAGGATTGGATCGCGAGCTACACTCTGGACAACAAGGCTTCAGTGGCGATTTTGCTGGCTCTGGCGGAATGTTTGAAAGAGCCTGCGGTGAATGTTTATTTGGTAGCGTCGGCGAAGGAGGAGGTTGGGGCGATCGGAGCTTTGTATTTCACCCAGCGCCAGCCGTTGGATGCGCTGATCGCTTTGGAAATTTGCCCTCTGGCGCCGGAATACCCGATTCGTGACGGCGAAAACCCGGTGTTGCTGGTTCAGGACGGCTACGGAGTCTACGATGAAGGATTAAACGCCCACTTGCGCGCAGCAGCCGCAGCAGCCGATGTAGAGGTGCAGTTGGCGGTAATTAGCGGTTTTGGAAGCGATGCTTCGATCGCCATGAAGTTCGGCCACGTAGCCCGCGCCGCTTGTTTGGCTTTCCCCACCCAGAACACCCACGGCTTTGAAATTGCTCATATCGGGGCGATCGGCAATTGCGCCGCCATCCTCAAAGCCTACTGTGACGTGCTTTGGGACGAGTAGAAAAAAAAGTTTCGCAAAGTAGTTGACAGATTGGGAAAGATTAGTTAAGGTAATAAAGGTGCGGAACACAAGCAAACGCAACGACGCGCCCCCATCGTCTAGAGGCCTAGGACACATCCCTTTCACGGATGCGACGGGGATTCGAATTCCCCTGGGGGTATTGAAAATTTAAGTCTGATATCAAATTGATATCTAGTATGTGGGGTGGGCATCTTGCCCGCCCTTATTGCTATTGGGTCTAACATTAAGTTGATGCGTTCGATCGCACATCTTGCACCATTCTCGCTTAACAGGCTTTTCGGCCTGTTCCACAAAGAGTGAATTTTCTTGTGGAACAGGCCGAAAAGCCTGTTGATAAACAAGTAATTGAGAATGGTGCAACATCTCAGTTCGATCGCACTTTCCTTAGTTTGCACCATTGCCATTGATATCGAACTTTTCTATAATAGGAATCTCTGAAGGTGAGGAAGCTACGATTCGCAGGTTTATATCAACTATGATTTGATTTTTATCAAGAACTACATTTGCTTTTTTTATTATAATTTTTGCGGATAAACAATCACCTGATTCAGGTTCGGGAGATGGCTGAGTTTTATATCCTGCGTCCTCCAGCCATTCACAAATCTTCCTCCAGTTTTCTACCTTTTCATCAGCTTTACCTACAAGATTTTTTACATATTGGTATAAAGTATTACAGAAATCTACCGCAATTCCCTTGGGGTTTTTACTGAGCCTTTCGGCAATTTCGGCGGGACTGTAGCCGCAGAGTAGACCCCGTAGATGTTGTTTCTCTGTGGGCGTGAGCCGCTTTCCCTTAGCGGATGCTAGGTCTGTGTAGAGGGTTTCTAAGTCCCAGTCGCGGGCAGCTTCGGAGAAGCGATCGTTAGAGGATGCCATTGCAGGGGATAGGTTTCTGGATTTTTTATAATCAAAGTCTAACACGATTCCTAATGCTTATTAGTTTCTTTGTTAAAGGTGGTTAAGTTAGTATCAAGGAAAGCAGGATCGTGATTAATTTTACACCTGGAATCGGGGGAAGGCTCACTGCTTGCGATGTACCGTTTTCTGCTCGACAGAGTTATCAACACAAACTCCTCATAATTAGGTATTTACCCGTAAATGTTTAAGCACGAATACAAAAAAGAGGCACAAGATAGACTGCGCCGTGCAGTAGAAAAGTACCAAAGAGATTGTGAGTATTTACAAAATGCCGCTGGAAGTCTTTATCAAACGCGAGTCAATCGTGGGGTTGAGATTATCCAACTATGCGAAAATTACATTAACACGTTGGCCAATTCGCCAAAAGAGTTTAGCAAAGTCGTTACAAAACTGAAGTTTCAGCTCAAGGAAATTACTGGCAAAGATTGGGATCTAATTTATGCGGCTCATAACAGCAATGTAGCAGCAGCAGGTGGTGCAGGAGTCATGGCTGGAGCAGGAGTTGCCTGTTTTGGGCCAGCAGCAGCAATGGCAATTGCTACAACTTTTGGAACAGCCTCAACAGGTACTGCGATTGCTTCTCTTTCCGGTGCAGCCGCCGTTAATGCTGCTTTAGCCTGGTTAGGAGGTGGCGCTCTTACTGTGGGTGGTGGCGGTATGGTGGCTGGAAATGCACTGCTGGCACTAGCAGGGCCGATTGGCTGGGGGATTGGTGGTGTAGCTTTGGCTGGTAGTGCTTTTTGGGCAAGTAACGAGAATGAAAAAATTGGTGACGAAGCCAACAACCGCGCTCTTGAAATTGAAGGTGACACAGCTAAAGTCAACATAACCAAGAAAGAAGTCAATCTTCTTGAGGGGGAAACTGTCAAACTAGCTAAGTTGATTCAAAGTGAACTGCAATACTTCAAGCAGAATGCACCTTTGAATTACCTGAATTTTAGCCAAGCTCTCAAACAAAGGCTGGGGACTTTAATCAATTCCATTACTTCCCTGAGCGAGTCTATTAAAAAGACCGTAGACCTGAAAATGTAATTATAATTTGGAGTGCAGCATTATCCTCTAGCAATTAGGGAGTAATGCTGCTATTTTTTTAAACATGGAAAACAGAGAAGATAGACATCTGACAACTCAATTCGTTGCTGCAATAGTAGCCCAGGAAAATCTGCGCCATGCAGAACAGCTTGCAACGGAACTCAGTAAACAAGACCGAGCGTTTTTTGCAGCGGTCGGAGAGATTGATAAAGTTCGTGATTTTGTAGGTAGTCCCGAAAAAATTCTGGGAAACACAAGCACAAAACACGGTGAAATAGCTGAGCAAGTGGAAGTTGGTATTCGCAATGCAAAATCTCTTTTGAACTCCTCTGAAACTCGCGCTACTTTTGAGGGAGTGGGTAGAACAGCACCGGAAGATTATTTAATTGATGGTATTAAAGTACAGTCTAAATTTGTGAATGGGGTTGGCAATAATTTAGACCACGTTCTCCACCACATGAAGAAATACGAAAACTTTGGCAGAGATGGGTCATATTACCACATCCCTAAAAACCAATATGAAGTTATTGATAAAATATTGAAAGGGCAACAAGTCGAGGGAATAACAAGTCGTACTGCTCAAAAAATCCAAGAAAAAGCTCAAGAAATAGAGCAGATGTCTGGTCGTCCTTTCAGTCAGACTGTTCAAGCTGGATCGTCTAACTATGAAGATGTGCAAATAGGCAAAGTTGACGATACGCTAGACCGCAAAGAGCATGAATTAAAGCAAGAACACAAACAAATTAAGGATGGGATACGCTACGAGGCTCAACCTACTCTGGCTGATTTTGGTAACGTTGCTGTTAAAGGCGCGGTTATTGGTGGTAGTATTCGATTTGCTACTAAGCTTTACGCTAAGTATAAGCAAGGTAAAAACGTTTTTAAGGGTGAGTTAACCCCCGAAGACTGGCAAGAAATTGGAATTGATACCGCAAAAGGAGCTGCACTTAGTGGTATATCGGCAACAGTTATTTATGGGTTAACCAATTTTACCCAAATGTCTGCACCTTTAGCTGGTGCTTTTGTGAGTGCAGGCTTGGAAGTTGCTAGTTTAGTCGGTAGTTTGAACCGAGGGGAAATTACTGCCGATCAATTCGTTGAATTAAGTTTATTTGCTTGTGCTGATTCAGCCATTGTTGCTGCTGGAGCTACTATCGGACAAGCTTTGATTCCGATTCCTGTTGTTGGCGCTGTCATTGGTGCGATCGCGGGTCGAATCGTGACTGGTTTTTGCAAGCAGTTATTGGGGGAAGACACTCATCTTGCTCGACAAGTAGAACAATATTATCAGCAGTCCCTCGCTCAAATTGACCGAGCTTACAAGGGAGTTGTTGCTAATCTTGTTTCTACCTACGAACGACTGGGCAATTTAGCAGAAGCAGCTTTCGATCGTAACTTAAACCTTGACTTGAGATTGCAAGCTAGTATCGAATTAGCTGAAGCCTATGGCGTTCCTGATTCCAAGATTATTCACAATGTAGATGAGCTTGACTCTTTTATGCTGGGTTGAGCGAATACAAAGGAAATCAAATTTAGTATTGTTAACGCAGATTTAGTATAAGGTGCGCCGAAGCGCACCCTACAGAAGCAATTATCAATCGCGCGGCTTTAGCAACGGTTCAATCTGCTGCCTTTGAAACTGCAATTCATCCGCCAAAGGCTGATAAATTTCCCGATCGCCCGATTCATTGCAATAATCCCACAAACCATTGTAACAGTGCCTGTCGTCGTCCCAACCCGGATGGTTAACAATCGGATACAAGCAGATTCCCTCTATCGGAACTCCTGCTTTCATCGCCGCCATTACCTCAGTGCACACATAATTAAACCAGACAGGTCTAAAATCGTCTTCAGTGCCTGTTTCTGCTATAAATAAGGGACGGCGGTAGCGCTCAAACACTTCTTGCAGCAGTTCGCGAAACGGGCGGTACAGCGGATCGGTGTATTTCATCGGGTCTTCATTGTGAATCCACTGATTGCGATCGTAATAATTCACCCCAATAATATCGAGATATTTTTCCTTGCCGCCGAGTTCCGGGCGAAAACGTCCAGCCAACATATCCCAAGCTTGATATTGAGATAAGCGATAACCTTCCGCCGCGTCCCGATCCTCGGGTTTGTCAGGATCGGCAATAATGTTAATTGTCGGATCGATTTGAACGATCCGGGTGCGGGGATTGACTTCCCAAACTGATTCTATCGCTGCGATCGCAGCTTTGATTAACTGGACTTTTAGCTCGTCTCCCCGCCCTTTTGCAAACGGATTGATGTACGCGACATCGCCGCCGGCCCAAGCAATAAATGAAATTTCATTGACAGGTGTTACAAAAGGTGTTTGGTCTGTTTCCTCAGTTAGCACTTCCATAAAAGCGCGCACCATGCTTGCAAACCTGGACACAAATTCGGGACTGAAAATATCAATATCGTCTGGCCAGCCGTAGTGAAACAAATCCCAAATTACCTGCATTTTCATGTCGCGGGCGGCGCGGATAATTGGCAGGGAACTGGAAAAATCGTATTTTCCGGGCGACTGCTCAATTAAGTGCCAGCGGAGGCCTTCACGGACTGTGTAAATGCCTTGTTCCTGCAAGCGTAGGTAGTCGGCTGCTGCAAATTTATCGTGACCGGTGGCGGCTGTGACATCGAGGCGTTTTCCAGATTGCAACCTGTGGGTGGAACATTCAAATCCGCCCATGAAAAAACTTTGAAACATCAATCGGATGGGTAATGGGTAATGGGGCATTGGGAATTGGGCATGGGGCATTGGGCATGGGGCATTGGGCATGGGGCATCGGGCATCGGCCCGCGCAGGGCATTAGGAATTTAGAAATTGGTAATTGTTAACTAATAACTAATAACTAATAACTAATAACCGATGCCCCATTCCCCATTCCCCATGCCCAATTAGCATTGAGTAATAGCTTGCGGCTGTGAACTTTCTTCGGGAATATCCCAGCCGAGAGTTGCCGCCGCGATCACCTCTAGGGGAAACTTGGGAGTGCGATCGGCATACAGCAAACCGTTAGCTTCTTGGAAAGTATCGGTTAACTGCGTGTAACAAAATCCGCTGAACATTTCGACTCGGTTTACCACTTTCAACAGCGCGGTGTAGCGCCTTTGCAGTTCCTGCGTGTCCGACGCCCGCACGTAGCCCCAAACCCTGAAAAAATCGGGGTTTTCGCGGCCCGCGCAGGCAATGCCGCCGAATTCTGTCAGCATCATCGGCTGTCCTTGGTGCGGGTGGCCGTCGAGGGTGAGGACTCGCCCGCCGGGACGCCCGCGATCGAACAAATCGGCTAGCTGGACTTCGGGCCCGTAGCGCTTGGCTAGGGTTTGCGGGTTGTTGTCGTAGTCGTGAATCGCCAGGATGTCGGTATCGATGCTTTCCCAGCCGTCGTTACCGATGACGGGGCGAGTCGGATCGAGGGTTTTGGTCAAGAAATACAGCGCTTGCACGTAGTTGCGGTGGGCTGCGGCTTCGACTAAATTCGGAACTCCCCAGGATTCGTTGAACGGCACCCAGACTACGATACAGGGGTGGCTGGTGTCGCGATCGATGACTTCTGTCCACTCCCGCGTCAGCCGTTGCACGGCTTTGGGAGTGAAGCGGTAGGCGCTGGGCATTTCTTCCCAAACTAGGAGCCCCAGCACGTCAGCCCAGTACAAAAATCGGGGGTCTTCGATTTTTTGGTGCTTGCGGACGCCGTTGAAACCCATTGCTTTGACTAATTCGACATCCTGCCGCAAAGCTTCGTCGGAAGGGGCAGTCATCATGGTGTCTGGCCAGTAACCTTGGTCGAGCACCAGTCGCAAATAGTAGGGGCGGCCGTTTAGCATGAAGCGATCGCGCTGGATGCTGACCGTCCGCATGGCGGTATAAGATTTAACCTCGTCGAGTAGTTTGCCGTCCGCCCACAACTGCACTTGAGCGTTAATTAGCGTCGGCTTTTCGGGACTCCACAGCAATTCGTTGCGGTAGTCGTCGATACCAGGGTCTGAGAGGGCGATGCGGCGGTGGATTTCGCCGTTGATGACTTCGTAGGTGTCGTTGACCAGCAGCATACAGCCGATCGACAGTTTAACTTTAATTTGGATTCCCGACTGGCGATCGCCCGCGACAAACGCTTCAAAACCGATTTCCCAGCGTTCAAACTGGGGAGTCCAGCGGATGCGCTCGATATAAGTGTGAGGCACCAATTCTACCCAAACTGTCTGCCAAATGCCCGTCGTGCGCGGATACCAAATACTGTGGGGCTCTATTTGCCAGTCTTGCTTGCCGCGCGGTTGCTCCAAATCTTGGGGGTCGTCGTGGGCCCAGACTGTCACCCGCTGCGGCCCGTTGAGGTTCACAACTGCTGTAATGTCTGCGGTGAAAGGAGTGTGTCCGCCTTCGTGTTCGATGACAAACTGACCGTTCACCCAGACGCGGGCGCGGTAGTCTACGGCCCCAAAGTGGAGGAGAACTCTGCCTTCTGTGTGGGGTACGTCAAATTCGCGTTCATACCAGCAGTTGGCGTGAAAATTCGTGTCGCCGATCCCGCTTTTTGCCGATTCTGGAGCAAACGGCACTTCTATAGTGTGAGTCCACTCAGAAATATCGATCGGCTGCACGCAGTGGCCCGCGTCGTCGTAAGCAAACCTCCACTGACCATTGAGACAAATCCAGTTGCTCCGGCGCAGTTGGGGGCGCGGATAACCTGTTTTGCGTCCTTGAACTGTCACCTTACTATCAAGAGTTGCAGACTCTTCTATCTCGCAATTTTCTAGTTCTCTACCTAACCAACTCATCGGCACATCTACCCAAAGTTATATATATAGGTTAGCGACAATTACCCCCACTTTGACAAGTTTTTTGCTGATTAATTTGCAAAAGTTTTGCACCTTAAAACAGCCTCATCTGAAGGCTCTCTTGTGCTGAAGTCATTAGTCAGAAGAAAGAAGAATAAACCAGGAAGATTTTTCTCTATCCCCCACTCTCCCCCTCTCTCACTCTCCCTCTAGCTAGCAAGACTTTGCAAACCTCCTAACGGTTCAGTTAGCTCACTTTTGAGAGAAAATTCTTCGGCAAACGGCAAACACTGAAATATTTGCTGTAGTCCCGTGAGTTCAAAGAGAATTCTAACTTGTTCGCTCATCGCAGAGATCAAAAGTATACATTTGCTGTCTCTAACTAATTTCACGATCGCCACTACAGCCATTAACTCGGAATTTTTCAAAAAATTTATTTTTGAGAAATCCAGCATAATAATTTTGCCACCGCTTTCAATTAGGCGCTGTATTTCTTTCTGAAACTGAGCCGCTTGAGAAATTTCCAACACCTCATGAGACAAAACAATTTTAACTAGAACCTTCATTTTTACCTCAATGCTTGTTTGAATTATTAAATAACTTTTGATGAAAACCGAGTAAGGTGCTCTGTGGGCACCTTACCTTTTTACTCGTAATTCACAGATTCCAGCTACTTGCTAGCAGATTTGCCGTTGCCGTTGACAGCAGCGACTTCTAGAGAAGCTGGGGCTGGACTCTCGACCTCTCCATTCGAGGAGCTTACATGAGAGGTCGAACCGTTAACATTTTCTACCAATTCAATCACCGGTTTGGTAGTAATTTGTTTGTAAGTTGTCAGAGCTTGAGCGACCACTTGATCCATGTTGTAATACCTGTAAGTCGCCAGCCTTCCCACGAAAGAAACTCCCGGAGTTGCATCAGCCAAAGCTTTATATTTCTTGTAAAGTTCGGCATTTTCTGGACGCGGAACCGGGTAGTAAGGGTCTCCCTCAGCTTGGGGATATTCGTAGACAATGCTAGTTTTTAGATGCTCTTGTCCGGTGAGGTATTTAAACTCGGTGCAGCGAGTATATAAATGCTCGTTGGGGTAATTTACCACCGGTGCTTCTTGGTGTACAGGTACGTTCAGCGTTTCGTGCTTAAATTCCAAGGAACGGTAAGGAAGTTTGCCGTAGCAATAATTGAAATAGGCATCGACTGGCCCGGTGTAAATCATTTCCCCGTAAGGGATAAAACCCTCAATCTCCCGGTAGTCGGTATTGAGCATCACCTTGATGTTTGGGTGAGAAAGCATCTTTTCAAACATCCGAGTGTAGCCGTGCAGGGGCATTGCTTGATAGGTATCGGTAAAATAGCGATCGTCCCGGTTAATGCGAGTAGGTACGCGCGCAATCACTGAGTTGTCGAGTTCCGACGGGTCCATTCCCCACTGTTTGCGGGTGTAGTTGCGGAAGAATTTTTCGTAAAGTTCGCGACCGACTTTGCTGACAACTACATCTTCGGAGGTGCGAATGTACTCCCTTGGTTCTGCTACTTTCGCGAAGAAATCTTCTACTTCAAATGAGGTGAGATTCAGTCCGTAAAGTTTATTTACGGTGTTGAGATTGATCGGAATGGGCAGCAGTTGACCGTCTACGCTGGCGAGGACGCGGTGTTCGTAGGGCCGCCACTCGGTGAAACGCGAAAGATACTCGAAAACGGGGCGCGAATTGGTGTGAAAAATGTGGGGGCCGTATTTGTGTACGAGGATGCCATGATTGTCGTAGTGATCGTATGCGTTGCCGCCGATGTGGTTGCGGGTATCAATTATCAGGACTGTTTTTCCGGCTTCATTTGCTAGTCTTTCGGCAATGACGCTACCTGCAAATCCTGCTCCGACGATTAAATAGTCAAACATTGAAACACCTCTAATTTTTGGTAAGGTAATTGGTAATTAGTAATTGGTAATTGGGCACTGGCCAAACAGGGCATTGGGCATTGGTAACAACTCACAAATAACCAACAGCCAACAGTCAAAAGCCAACTGACTACTGACTGCTGACTAATGACTTCTGCTTTCTGCCTTCGATCGCACTTTCGATCAACCCCAGCATTTCGCCCCAGGTATTGTCCCAAGAATTGTCTGCTAAAAAGGCGTCTACTTCACTCAGCCATTTGCTGCGAACGTCCGAACTTTCGCTAAGGATTTCTTGAGCACAAGCAACGAATTCTGAAGAATTGCTAGCAATCCGAACCAAGCCGTTTTCTCCGTAGGGCCGCACCACGTCGCGGATAGGAGTAGAAATCACAGGTTTGCCGGCAGCGAGGTATTCTGGAGTTTTCGTAGGACTAATAAACTTAGTCGATTCGTTAATCGCAAAAGGCAGCATGGCGATATCCCATCCGCCAAGATACGCTGGCAGTTCTTGATAAGATTTGCCGCCGAGATAGTGGATATTTGGGTGAGTTGGCAGAGTTGCCGGATCGATTTTCGCCACGGGGCCAATGATGACTAAATGCCAGTCCGGCCTTGCTTGGGCAATTCCCCTCAGCAGTTCGATATCCATGCGTTCGTCTATGACCCCATAAAATCCCAAACGCGGGTGAGGAATGTCTTTTTGATCCGACGGTTCTTGTGAAAGATTCCTGGCTGTCGCAAAGTGTTCTTTTTCGATGCTGCTGGGGAAAGCGTGAATGTTTGGGTGCTGGTGCTGTTTGGCTTCGTAAAGGTTGTGTCCCCCGGTAAATACTACGCTGGCGCGCTTTAATAATTGGTTTTCATTTGCTTTTAAATCCGGGTGCGCGCCTTTGAATGCTGACAGTTCATCCATGCAGTCGTAGACTACAGCTAGCGGCTTTAAGTGGTTTGTGAAACTGACAGCCATTGGTGTGTAATACCAGAGGATGTACTGGCTAATTTCTGCCGATCGAAACAAATCATCTAGCATGGCTTGCTGAGCAGTTTGTGCTGTTGCTTCGCTGATTCCTTCGCTCAGGTGCGGTACTATTACCCAGACTCCGCTTTCGTGGATGCTGACATCGAGCCACCAATCTGTAGCCTCGCTCAAAATTGGTTCTTCTACAAAGAAGACGCGACGACTTTTAGCACAGCGACTCAAGAGATGTTGCGGACGCTGATATACAAAATTCCACCGCAAATGAGACAGGCAAACTAAATCGGGTGCCTCTAAAGCATCAGTTGTTGATAAGTTGGCGCGCAATGCGGGCGGGGGAGCGAATTGAGAGGGCGATTTGGCTGGATCTATAGAGGTAAATCGGATCTCCCATGCTCGACTTTTATTGCTATACTTATTGTTTACTGAGTTTTCTGGGGGCGACATATTAGCCTCTGGAATTTGTCAATGAAAATTTGCCAGTTAAAATTGGTCAATAGGATATATTTCTCAGCAGTGTCTTACTGAAAGTCGCAAGCATAAATCTGAGAACTTTTATTGACGAGCAAGCGCCGCATTCAGTGAGCCAAACAAAGAAACTGTTTAGCTGCGGAAAAACACGCTTATCTGCTTTTTTCATAATTGAAACTGGGAGATAAGTTAATATTGTTAGACTTGCTATTGTTGTTAAATGTAACCCAGTTTTTCGGCCATAACTTCTATCTGAAGGATGACTTTTCTCTCAGGAGACACCTAGCTTGCACGCTGGGTTCAAAAGCCGTTAAAACGCCGATCGACCTTGTAAAATGACTCTTAACTGGCCGGTACGGGGTGAAAAAAGAGCGAGTTTTATTGCTTTATTTGGAGATGATAGAAAATTTCCCATCAAGTTTATGTTGCTTTTTGATTTGACAAACCTTGCTTTTTTTTAACTCATCCGATCGCTATTAGGGAAATTTTGTATCCTAATATACACAGTTTCGTCAAAGATTTCTAACTTCCGATAGATTAACAATTAACAGTTTATGCAGTGGGGTTAAACTGACACAAGATCACCTGTCTCAACAATATCAAAGAAAACAGGTAACGGCAACGATAAACCTAAGATTTTACGGGAGTCTGTGCCAAGAAACCAAGGCGATGACATTTGCGCTGTGGGCGTCAGTTTAACCTCGCGCCCACAGCACAAATGTCAATCATCCCTCTAAGGGCGGGTTCGCCGATATCTGCAATTAAACGCCAAATATCCACGTAAACCCGCGACTAGAAAATACCAGCAACTTTACAGTCGGCGGCTGTCAATTTTGGCCATTCCTCCTCCAAAGGCAAAATCTTGCACCGTCGAACTCTTTAAGAAATCGTGAGGGAAACCCAATTCAATTGCACTTACTTTGTCTAACTGCTGCATTTGTTCGGGGGTTAATTTAAACTCCAAACAAGCCAGATTTTCCTGAAGTTGCGAGAGTTTGCGCGAGCCCACAATCGGAATAACTTCGACTGGCTGTTGGATCAGCCAATTTAGGGCTACTTGAGAAGCAGGTTTGCCAATTTCGGCTGCTATGAAGCTAACTTCGTCAGCAATTTTGAGGTCTCGTTCGTTAATTTTTCCCGATTCCGGTGAATTCAGCCGTTTAGCTTCGCTGGCGGTTTCTGAAGTGTTGTATTTTCCTGTTAGCAAACCCCCTGCTAGGGGACTCCAAGCCGTGACGCCAATGTCAAAGGCTTTTGCCATAGGGATCAAGTCCCGTTCAGGAGTTCGCTCTTTTAAAGAATACTCGATTTGCAAGCCGATAAATGGTGTCCAACCGCGCAGATTGGCGATCGTATTTGCTTGAGAAATAATCCAAGCCGGCGTATCGGAAATGCCTATGTAAAGAACTTTACCGGCGCGCACCAAATCGTCAAAAGCGCGCATCACTTCTTCAACGGGTGTGGTAAAATCCCAAGCGTGCAGCCACAGCAAATCTATGTATTCAACTTGCAATCGCTTCAAACTGGCCTCTACTGCTTGTACCATATTTTTGCGGTGGTTGCCGAAACCGTTGATTTCGCCGTTTTTCATGTTGAGGCTATACTTAGTGGCAACTACCCATTTTTCGCGATCGGCCCCGATGAACTCGCCGACATATTTTTCGCTAGTACCGTTGGTGTAGAGATTCGCGGTATCAATGAAATTGCCGCCCGCTTCTGCAAAGGCGTCGAACATTTTCCGGCTTTCGTCGTAGGAACCGCCCCAACCCCAATCTTCGCCAAAAGTCATGGTTCCGAGGCAGATTTCCGAAACGCGAAGTCCGCTGTGACCTAGTAGTTTGTATCTCATGTCACCCTTCCGCTAGTTAGTGGTTGTTAACAGTTTAGATCGGGATTTCCCAAACTGTTGCCATCAGTCGGGGTGGCAGGCTTTTGTAATGTGTTAGCGCTGCGCTGAAGGTTGAATGTTTTGCCAAGTTAATCAAAATGTCGTAGCACTGGCGATCGGCTTACTAATGTATTTAGGAATACATTAGTAAATCAAAATACAGTAAAATGACCAAACACATATCTATCTTTAGATAGGTATTTTATGAAATGAGTTAAATAAAAAATGCTATCTTAAATAATCGGAAAACCAGACAGAACTAGAGAAAAAATTAATGTAGCTAAATTAACTTTTTAGCGTTATAGTGATTTATAGATTACACAAACTAGGTGACTCACTTGGCTGATATCGTTGATACCGCCGTTTCGGCAGGCTCTTTTACTACCCTAGTTGCTGCAGTCCAAGCCGCTGGTTTAGTAGATACTCTCAAAGGCGCTGGCCCCTTCACAGTTTTCGCTCCTACAGACGAAGCTTTTGCTAAGCTTCCCGCAGGTACTGTAGAAGCACTGCTTAATGACATTCCTAAGCTCACAAAAATCTTGACTTATCATGTCGTTTCTGGCAAAGTTATGGCCGCTGATGTGGTCAAGCTGACATCTGCCAAAACAGTTGAAGGTTCAGAAGTGAAAATTGATGCTTCCAATGGTGTCAAAATCAATGATTCTACCGTTACAACAGCCGATGTTGCTGCTGATAATGGCGTCATCCACATTATTGATTCAGTCTTGCTTCCTGCGTAAGCACAGATTTAGATAGCGCAATACTATCTTGAGGGCGGTGGCTGTTGTTAGCCACCGCCCTGTTTTAATTGATAGTTGAGATTTAAATATTTTACGCAGGTCGGTAATTAAAACTATTTATTATAGAGTAGCGGGAATTAGCCGATCGCACTTAGCTTGAGTCTGTCCCAAATTTGTCGCTGCTGGAGTTAGTGGCAAAAACTGCGACAGGTACTCTGGACAAAATTTTATCAAAAAAATAAAAAAGTGCGATCGACCGCGTTAACAATTGCCGATAATTAGCGGCCCACTTATTTTGCACTCTCGGGCTGATTCCCGGTTGATGCGTAGATACCATGCCACCAAACCCAACATTTCTCCGAGAAACTGGGTTTACCAGGCCTTGTCCTAATTAAGATACAATAAGAGCCACAAAGAAAGTGCGATCGACATTATTTGACATTCAAGCTATGCAATCTACAACTCAGTCCGAGACAGAACCGGCGATGGACGCTCCCAAACACGGATTGCCCGTTACAATCATTACAGGATTTCTCGGCAGCGGCAAAACAACCCTGCTCAACCACATCCTGACCAATCAGCAGGGTTTGAAAACAGCAGTTTTGGTAAATGAATTTGGCGAAATCGGCATCGACAACGAACTGATTGTCACCACCGACGACAACATGGTTGAGCTGAACAACGGCTGCATCTGCTGCACAATTAATGAAGATTTAGTTAATGCAGTTTACAAAGTTTTAGAACGTCAAGAAAATCTCGATTATCTGGTAGTCGAAACAACCGGACTCGCCGACCCGCTGCCAGTAGCGATGACTTTTTTAGGCACAGAACTGCGCGACCTGACTCGTCTCGATTCGATAGTTACATTAGTAGACGCAGCCAACTACAGCTTAGATTTGTTCAACTCTCAAGCAGCTTACAGTCAAATAGCTTACGGCGATATAATTATCCTCAACAAAACAGATTTGGTTGAGGAAGCAGATTTAGATTTGTTGGAAGTTAAGATTCGCGATGTCAAAGAAGGTGCTCGAATTCTGCGAACAGTAAAATCGCAAGTGCCCCTACCGCTAGTCCTCAGCGTCGGATTGTTTGAATCGGACAAATATTTCCAATCTGAAAAAACTGCTAGCAGTCACGACCACGACCATCACGACCATCACGACCATCACGACCACGGCCATCATGACCATCACGACCACGGCCATCATGACCATCACGACCACAGCCATCATGACCACAGCCATCACGACCACTCCGACCATTTAGAAAATGACGGATTTACCTCAATTTCTTTCCAGAGTGACAAGCCGTTTTCTCTGAGAAAATTTCAATATTTCTTAGACAACCAACTGCCAACAAATGTGTTTCGCGCCAAAGGAATTATGTGGTTTGAAGAAAGTCCGAAACGGCATATTTTTCACTTGAGCGGCAAGCGATTTACGATGGATGACGACGAGTGGAAAGGCGATCGCAAAAACCAGCTTGTTCTCATCGGTCAGGGTTTGGATACTGAGACTTTGCGATCGCAACTCGAAAACTGTCTTTGTATGCCTTCAACCAATCGCGGCAAAGGTTTTGGGAAAAACTAAAGGTTACTGGTTCCCCGGCTAGAGCCTGGGAACCGATGTAAGCGAGGCTCTGCCTCTCTGGTACTTAGGAAGATAGGAGGCAGAGCCTCTGGATCTGCGTTACCAGGCTAGAGCCTGGTAACGATTAATTACCTATTACCAATTACCGATTTCCCATGCGAGTCATCAGAAAGGTGGGTGGAAACCCCGTCGTTTTAGGACGGCTTTATATTAAACTATAGTTTGGTCAATGACCCACTGTCCGTCGATGGATTCAGACAGCCTAACGAGCGAAGTCCAGTACAACTGGCGGCGCAGACAAATCGGTAGACCGGGAAAAGAGGATAGGGCAATGGTAAACATCCCTGGAATCAAAACAACAGATAAGAATTCCTTTTAGGTATTCGACGCATAAAAACCGCTGGGCTAGCGGGGTTAGTCTGTGGAGCGAACATAAGACCAGAAAACTCCTTGTGGGTGGAGGCAGTTGCGATGAAGCAGAAACTCAAATCGTGAGGTTTGGGAATCACCGTGGCTTTAGCCCGGTGAGAATGTCAACTCAAGTCGAAATAGACGATCGAATTATTGGCAAAATTGGCCGCGGACTTAACTTGCTTGTAGGTATTGCAGACACCGACACCGAAGCAGAACTCGATTGGATGGCTCGCAAATGCCTAGAATTGCGTTTGTTTCCCGACTCGGCCACGGATACCGGGCGCTGGAACAAGTCCGTACAAGACATCGGCGGCGAGTTGCTGGTTGTCAGTCAGTTTACGCTCTACGGGGACTGCCGCAAAGGTCGGCGACCTTCCTTTGACCGAGCAGCGGCTCCTGAAAGAGCCGAAATTTTTTATGATAAATTTGTCGAAAAGTTGCGCCAGAGCGGCTTAAAAGTCGAAACAGGCTTGTTTGGAGCGATGATGCAAGTCTCGATCGAGAATGACGGGCCGGTGACTTTGGTATTAGAGAAAGAATCAGGGTGAATTGTTGGCAAACAAAGCTCTCTGTGCTTCTTTCTGATTCCTTCTTCCTTCTTGGATAAGATCAAATTTCCAAATTAACCGGGTTTCCTAACTGCTGTTGCGTAGCTTCTGAAGACATTGCAGATAGCTACACTCTGCCAAGTCTCGATTCCACAATCTCTAACGGCCAAAACCCCCTCAAATAGCCAGTTATTAGATTGTCCACTCAGCGGCCTCGCAGCACCCTCAGTTTTCCTGGCGATCGCCCCACCCAAATAACAGCTCAGAATGCTTGTACAGTAAGGCTTTAACGGCAATAAAATCAATCTTCCACAGCCAGCGCTTAGAATCAGATTCAGCAGCCAAAAACTGTTGCATGAGAGAGTGGAACACTGGCATAACTACGGTTATCTCTACTTCCGTAACATTCAATGTATAGAGAGTTGAATCAGCACAGCAAGCGAAACCGCCAGCAACTGACCTCACTCTCTGACAAATGTCCTCGCACACCCGCTGTGCCCTACCACCCGATAAACGCCATGACTGTCAAAACTGCCACCACCGTCAACTGCAACACCGCTTCTGACCTCAACAGCATTCCGGCTGCATCCAGCGAACAAACCGCCGAAATCAATTCTCTTCCAAGCATCGATATCCTCGCTTTGGCTAACTTCGCCCTCAAAGAATTGCAAGCGGAAATGAAAACTTCCAGCCGCAGCGCTCAAGCAGTGGCGATGCGGATTGCTAAGGAAGTCGAACGGATTTGCCAAAAGAGCGATCGCATCCAAATTTCCGGCGAAGTTGAAGCTTGGCAAATCACCTTGGCTGAGCACCGGTTGCAAAAAACCCTGCAATACTACCGCCTCGGTTCCAAACAAGGCCGCGTCGAACTGCATTCTCACCTCGCGGCTATGATTTACCGCCATGTTGCTTCTTTCCGATCGAACTTGAACTTCCAAGCTCGCTACAACATGATTGAAGACTTTTTGCAAGGCTTTTACATCGAATCTCTGCGAGCTTTCCGCCGCGAACACCAACTCGATGTCACCTACCAGCCCCGCACGCAGCTAGAATTGGCTGAGTACATGGCTTTCACCGAACACTACGCCAAACGCCAAATTGGCTTACCGGGCCGCAACCGCCAGCGCCTGATCGTGTTGCGCGCTCAAGGATTTGCCAAGGGCCAGCCTCCGGAAACTGCGATCGACATTGAAATGGCTGTAGAATCGGGCAAGGGAGAAGATGCGGAAATTTACAGCCGCTCTCCGGCGCTGCAACAAGTGCGCGAGCAAATGGTATCGGAAACTGTCGATCCGGCTGATGCTGTGCTGCGCGATCGAGTAGTCTCGGAATTGATCGCCTATCTGGAATCGCAAAATCAGCCAGAATGCGTGAATTACTTAACTTTAAAATTGCAAGACCTTTCGGCTTCGGAAATTGACCGCGTGCTCGGTTTGTCTTCCCGCCAGCGCGACTACTTGCAACAACGTTTCAAGTACCACGTCGAAAAATTTGCCCGCACTCAAAATTGGAAACTCGTGCACGAATGGCTGGGTGCTGATGTGGATCAAAAGCTGGGAATGACTTCCGACAAATGGGAAGCGTTTCGCGCTCAACTGTCGCCGGAAATGCAGCAACTGTTAGAAATGAAGCGGAATCAAGAAAGCGACAAGGCGATCGCCACCGCGCTCAAATGCACTCCCAAACAAGTCCAAAAACGCTGGGCGCAACTGTTGGAGCTGGCTAGCCAGACTCGCAACAGCAGCCAAGCTTAACTGGTACTCAAATATGAATGCAACTGTTTTCTTGAGACTGGAAAATGCGATCGGGTGCGGCATCTACACTGGACTGCCCGCCCCGGCGTCCGCTCTCAACTCAACAAGGGCTGCTACTAAATTATCGCCACTTTTTGGCAAATTCAATTTATTAAAACAACATTACTTTTTTTAATATCTTTCCTTCCCTGGTTAGGCCGGGGAATTTGTTTTTATTAGTCATTAGTCATCAGTCATCAGTCATCAGTAATGAGGGGTCTGAATTGAGATTACAATCCCCCTGTTGCAGCAACAAGTCAAGCTGCTCCCAGTCCAGTGTCGGCAAAACAACGTCGAATAGCTAGGAATCTTTTGGTATTTCCCCTCGCCTCGACTATTTTGATGCAGCCGTTATTACCAGTATTATCGCGGTAGGCTTAGTCTACGCCTGCTAAAAGTGCTCCACCAACAACCGTAACAACTGCAAGTGCACCTTCTGGGAGTGCGGCATCAGAAGTTGTCAAATCCTATTATAAAGATGCCGACAAAATTCTTAAAGATGTGGTTGATGAAGTGGCCGCAGCGACAAAAGCAAATATCCCGGTCAACTATCTAGACCCCAGAGTTCTTAATCCAACCGAGTTGCTCAGTTGGGGGAGTGCTACGGCGCTAATTCATCAAGCTTTGGTTTATCAAGGTCAAGTCGAACCGCTGCCTAATAATGAGGAAGCTACGA
Source organism: Microcoleus sp. B9-D4 (assembly GCF_036705105.1). NCBI lineage: Bacteria > Bacillati > Cyanobacteriota > Cyanophyceae > Oscillatoriales > Microcoleaceae > Microcoleus > Microcoleus sp. B9-D4. The sequence continues at coordinate 5,514 of NZ_JAUBTS010000073.1, read as the reverse complement.
AATATCTTGCTGCTAGTGCTGCTAACAGGAAGAATAGATTTTTGAAGCAGTATCAATCCTAAAAGCGATCGCATCTACATACTGATTTTCCACCATCAACTTTTTGTCAGGGCTGGCACTACTTTTTCGCCAAACACCTCAATAAACTGCTCTTGCGATCGGTTAACGTTGTGCAAAATTACTTGATCAAACCCCAATTCAATATCTTTTTGCAACCACTCAATATGCTGCTCTTGGTCTGCCGAGATGCGGACGTGTTGATATAACTCCTCTGGTTGCACAAACTCCCCGGCGGCATCAAATTGAGCGGGTGTTATCAGTTCTGTCAGCATTTTGCTTTTGAAGATGTTACTGCGCCATTGATGATGAGCGCCTTGTAGTGCTTTCTCTGCATTACTGTCATAGGAAAGCTGCACTTTCAAAATCGTTGGTTTTCCTTCTCCACCACCGCGACGAAACGCATCGACGACTTTTTTTAACTTTTCAGGTGGGCGAGAAGTAGTAATTAATCCATCGGCCCAACTGCCCAACCATTCTGCGGTTTCTGGGGTAACTGCGGCGCCGATAATTAATGGGAGAATTTCCGGGCGGGTATAGAGTTTTGCATCTTCTACGCACACTAAACCGCGATGGGTGACGGTTTCTCCTGCCCAAAGGGCGCGGATAATATCGACACATTCTTTGAGGCGCGCGTTGCGATCGTTCTTAGTAGGCCACTTATCCCCAGTAATATGTTCATTCAACGCTTGACCGCTGCCAACCGTTAGCCAAAAACGATTGGGAAACATTTCTGCCAACGTTGCCGCAGCTTGGGCAATAATAGCCGGATGATACCGCTGTCCGGGAGCGCAAACAACCCGATAGGAAAGCCTCGGCGTTGCTTGCATTGCTGCACCCAACCAAGACCAAGCAAAACCACTTTGTCCTTGCGCTTCACTCCAAGGATGAAAGTGATCGGAAGAAAGGGCATGGGTAAAGCCAGCTTGTTCTGCCATTTGGACATATTTCAGCAGTTCACTGGGCTTAAACTGTTCATGGGAAGCATGATAACCAATTTTTGCCATAAGTTTTTAGGAGTTTTGAGTACAGTAGGGGCGATGCCCCCGTGCCCGCCCTGAGTTGTGAGTTAAAATATCCAGACTTAAAAGCAGGTGATTTAATCAGGACGCCTTGTAAAAGTTTTGAGCTTTGAGTTAGATAAGTTTTTAATTCACCAAAAAATTGTTGTACTCAAAATTCATAACTTTCTGTATAACGGGCAAGCTTATGAACGGAAAATTCGCCGATAGCGAGCTTCAATTACCGAGTAAATGCCATAGGCTATTAAACCCAAAGGTACTATACCCAAAATCACTGGACTAAAAGGCTGTTGTCCCAGAATTGCCAACACCTCGCCCAATCCCTTCGTTTGACTGGCATCTGATAGCTTGGCTGCTTGAATTAAGAAAATACCGATTATAACGAAAACAATCCCACGGGCCGCAATTCCAAATCGACCCAAACGTGTCGCCCAAATTTGCTCGGCTTGGCTCATTTCATCTAGCTTGAAATGGCGGCGAAATTTGGCTTTATATGCTTCGTAAAAATAAGAAAATCCTACGCCAATAACAATTGAGCCTGCCAATCCTACCAGCCATTGTCCAAATGGTTGCGCTAAAATTTGGGCTGTCAAATCTTCGGTTGTATCGCTCTTACCACCGCCCGAACCCATGATCAGTTTTACAGCCGTTAAAGCCAAACCTGCGTAAGCTAAAGCACTTAAGGCGTAGCCAATGCGTTGGGCAATTCGCTTGGCATCCATTTTCTGTCCTTGGTGTTCTGGGTCGAGAATTGTCTGAACGATACGCCAAAGGGCATAACCAATAATGCCAATCGTTACAAGAAATAGCAGAAATTTACCGAACGGTTGGTTAACAATTGCTGATAATGCACCGCTAGTATCGGTTGTCCTGCCGCCCATACTAAAGGCTGCTTGTGCTGCTAAAAAACCGACAATAAAGTAAACTAAGCCTTTGGAAGCATATCCCAATCTTGCCAGTCGCTCAAACCACACATGAGAAGCTGCTTGTCCAATTGAGTGTTTAATGCTGTCGGTGGGTGAGTTGTCCCGTTTCATATTTTTTGACAATTTAGTTGTTAACGACTGCTGCCATAGCCAATAGTGCATTCCTGTCCAGCTAACTGAGTTCTTAAACAGATAATTTATGTTATTATTTATTAACTTAAAGATTAGCTTGTTTAGATTTTTTTTAAATCTGTCTTGAGCGGGAGTGTCATCGGTTGATTGAGTAAGAAATTTCACATTTATTGGGCTTGACAAATATAGCTTTAGGGGCTATAATATGGCTTCCATGATGGAGGAGTCTGCCAGCGGTATAGTAGATTTTTGATAAAAATTTCTTTAACCCAAGTTTGAATAACAATTAGAATTGGCGACCCTAAAAAGAATGTCAAAAAAAAATCCGAAGGCTATCAAGAGCTAAGGTGTAAACGGAAAGCAAAAATACCTGCTTTTCCATAATGATATATCTGACAAATCTGCAATAGCTGCCCTAACTAGCTTATGGACGTTGCAAGAATGGATGCGCCCCTGGGCGGCAGTTGGGAATCCAGCATCTATCGCCAGTAGTGCGATCGCACTTAACTCAAAGCTTTATCATAAATTTTTCCTCAATCATCTTCCATCAGGAGGATATTTTCTTATGGCATCAGACAGATGGCAAGGTTGGGCTAGTTAGATTAAATAGAGATTGAAGCAGCTTTTGAGATGGTAAACAGAAACAATAGACGTTTTGCCTAAGTCGATTTTTAAGACTATAAATTCCCATTGTCGCCAGAAGTTGATTGTTCAGAACCGGGAGGATTTTAGGAAAATAAAATCAACCACAACGGCAGTTGCTGTGTTGAGTTCAACCTTTTATTTACCGGAAATTGCCGAATTCGGTTCCAAAACATCCGGCATCCTGTCCTGCCCTTAACTGACTTTTCAGGAAAACTCTAATAGCTAACCACAAGGCGATCGCTTGCGACAGGAAGACAAGCAGAACCTATTTCTTACGTCGTTTGCTTTGATGATCAATTCAGCAATAAGGTGTATATAATGAATCAAGTGAATCAACCAGAATCCTTGTCGCAACCGCTGACCCAAAGCGAATTCGTCGCAACTTTTCGCTTGTTTAGTAGATTTAGCTTCTGGATACAGTTATTCTTTGGTGCTGTTTCCGGCATTGTTTTATTATTTGCTATGTTGGGTCGCAACATGAGCGAACAAACTAATAATGCAGGTATTGGTTTCGGGGTATTTTTAGCAATCATTGGCCTGTTATTGCTGTGCTTTAGAATTTTTTGGGATTTTCGCTATAGGCTTTTAGGCAGACTTTTGCACGCCGAAAATTCCCAGGTATATCCCAGCAAAGAACATATTACTCACACCTTACGGATTGGATTAGTTTCTAGTTTGGTGGGGGTATTAATCGCGTTTGTCGCTTCTGAAGAAACAGTTGCTGTAGTCCTAGCAAAAACTCTTAGTCAGCCCCAAGCGATGGCAGCTTATGCGCCAGAAAATGTGATTCGTTCCCTAGATATTTTTGTGACGATGGCAAATGTCAATCTGATTGGCGCTCACTTTTTTGGAGCTGTTACTTCTCTTGGGTTACTCAATTGGGTAGAGGATTAGTTGGCAGCAGTGGCGATCGCTAAAGGCAAACACAACTCCTATGCCATCACGACTGACAAGGGCTGGCCGATTTAACTAAGGTTGGTGGTTGTGCACTGTCTTGGCGAAAGAGAGCGAAGACAGTGCAGCTACAAGCTAAACAAGGTGGCTATTAGGATGAACATCTAATCGGAAATTGGTAGCGATCGCTCCTGCTAATGGTAGTTAGCCTAATCAACCGTTTTTTTTTCGTAATTCATTTATTAGATTGAGAGATATTTCATCTATTTTTAGATTGATAGATTTTGAATCAGGACAAACAAACAAAACTTAGGTTCATATTCCGAAAGATGAGCTATACCCGTGGCATTCAGCTTGCTAAATAGCCATGTTGCCGTGTTTCTTAACACAGCCATGTTACACAGTTTCTCTATTAAGAAATAGACTGTAATGAAAGACCTCTGGTATAAAAACGCAATTGTTTACTCCCTCGATGTTGAAACCTTCATGGACTCCGACGGCGATGGTGTCGGCGACTTTCAGGGACTTATCAACCGCCTAGACTATTTATCCGCGCTAGGAATTACTTGTTTGTGGTTGCTGCCGTTTTATCCTTCCCCTAACCGCGACAATGGTTACGACGTGATGGATTACTACAACATTGATCCGCGACTGGGAACCCTGGGAGATTTTGTCGAGTTCATGCACCAAGCAAGGGAACGAGGAATTCGCGTGCTGATCGATCTGGTAGTAAATCATACGTCCAATCAGCATCCGTGGTTTGTTGCAGCCAAAAGCGAGAAAAACTCCAAGTATCGCAATTACTATGTGTGGTCAGAAAATCCACCCAAAACAGATCCAGAACAACTGATATTTCCCGATGTCGAAGACAGTATTTGGGAGTACGACGAACAAGCAAACGCTTACTATTTGCATCACTTCTATAAAGAACAGCCAGATTTAAATATTGCCAATCCGGCGGTACGAGAAGAAATATGCAAAATTATGGGTTTCTGGCTAGAACTGGGTGTGTCTGGATTTCGCATTGATGCTGTTCCGTTTTTAATTAAAGGAATTGGCATCGAAGGTGCAGACCCCGAAAAGCTGCGAGGTTTCTTGGAAGAAATGAGAGAGTTTGTGTCATCGCGTCAGGGTGATGCAGTGTTGCTGGCCGAAGCAAATGTCGATCGCGAGCAAATTTCTATCTACTTTGCTAAGGGCGACAGAATGCACATTCTGTTCAACTTTTTGCTGAACCAGCATCTGTTTTTGGCCTTGGCGCGTCAAGAATCCACCGCATTGCGCGAGGGACTAAAAACCTTACCGGATATTCCTGATATTTGTCAGTGGCTTAATTTTGTGCGCCACCATGATGAACTGACGCTAGATCGCATTACTTCATCGGAACGAGATGAAATTTTTGCAGCGTTTGCCCCTGAGAAAACTATGCAAATTTTCGGGCGCGGGATTCGTCGCCGCTTACCACCGATGATGGGAGGATCTCGTCGCCGGATTGAACTTGTCTACAGCTTGCTGTTCACTCTGCCTGGTACACCCATGCTGCGCTATGGGGAAGAAATTGGCATGGGCGATGACCTTTCGCTGGAAGGTCGAGACAGCGTTCGCACGGTGATGCAATGGTCAGATGCACCGAATGGTGGCTTCTCGACGGCTGCAACTGATGCCCTTGCCAGACCTGCGATCGCGATCGGAGAATACGGTTACAAACAAGTCAATGTCGTCGCAGCGCAGCGCGATCCTGCCTCATTAATTAACTGGATGGAATCCCCAACGATAAATGATATTATTTTGGTGGCTAGCAACAAGCGCTGCACACAGCACGCGGGATGCTAGCCTCC